>JBDTVD010000107.1:0-10462 GCA_040007375.1 Bacteroidota bacterium
GACTTATAGAAGGGTCATCAAATGCGGCAGTAAACAGCATGAAAAAAAATATTCCCGATCTGGCTATTCTGATAAGTTGTGTCGGGAGAAAGTTAGTACTGGATCAGCGGATAGAAGAAGAAGTGGAAGTAGTGCGAGCTGTATATGGTGATGGGACAGCAATCACGGGATTTTATTCATACGGAGAAATTGCACCTACATTTAATTTTTCGAAATGCGAGCTGCATAATCAGACAATGACAATCACAACATTTACCGAAGATTAGTTTATGTATAATAAACTCTTAGAAAGGCAACTTCAAAAATATCTTAAGGAAGTGCCGGAAAATGTTGCTGAATTATTAAATGTAATAAGCGCTTCATACGATCACTTCGAACAGGATCGATTGATGCTTGAGCGTTCTATAGAACTTAATTCAGAAGAACTACTGGAACTTAACCGGCTTCAGAAAAAATCAAGTTACGAATTAAAAACTTTATTTGAAAATATTGATGATGTATTTTTTTCAATAAGTTTTCCTGACTTTCAGTTACTACAGATGTCACCGGCCTGCAAAAATATTTATGGTTACCAGGTAAGTGACTTTCAAAATAACAGCAGACTCTGGTATGAATCCATAGTAGAAGAAGACAAAATAATTTTCGATCGTAATGAAAAGGCAATGCATACCGGTGTTGCATTTAATATAGAATACAGAATTCAACATAAAGAGGGTTTGCAGCGTTGGGTGGAAACTAAAATAAAACCTACACTGGATGAGAACAACTGCTTAATCCGTATTGATGGTGTTACATCTGACATTACGCCACGAAAACGTGCAGAAGAAATTATCAAAACAACAAATGAAAATTTAAAAACCAGCATTGACAGACTTTCCGAAGCACAGCAGATTGCACACCTGGGAAGCTGGATGCTTGACGTAAAAACAAACACCAAAGTATTCTCCACCGAATTTTATAAAATATTTGAATCATCCACTTCTAAATTTGCAGAAACATTGGAAGAATATCTTACCTACTTCCATCCAGACGACCGACAAATGGTATCTGACGCATTCAACGGTGCACAAAAGGATCATAAACCATATCATTATGAAGCGCGTTTATTGATGAAAGATGGAAGCATTAAAAATGTTTCTGCTAATGGAAAATGTATTCTGGATCACAATGGTGAATTAATAAAAATGAATGGTACCATACAGGATGTTACTGATCAGAAAAAAATTGAAAATGCAATGGAGAAAAATATTGTTGAGCTTAAAAAATCGAATTCAGAGCTCGACAAGTTTGTATACAGTGTATCGCATGATCTGAGAGCACCGCTTTGTTCAATGTTAGGAGTTTTGGAAATTGCAGAGGATGATACAACTGATCCGCTTATGATTGAATATCTAAAAACATTAGAAGGAAGCGTAAGAAAGCTTGATGGGTTTATTGCCGACATTCTTGATTACTCCCGCAATTCGCGTATAGAAGTGAGGAATGAGGAAATTGATTTTAAAGAATTACTGGATGACATTGCTCAGAATCTAAAATACATGGGTAACAATAAAAGAGTGGTTGATATTAAAATTAATGTTAACAATTCTGTTCCGGTATATTGCGACAAAACCCGTCTTAACATCATCCTTAATAATTTAGTGTCAAATGCAATCAGATATCAGAACTCTCAAATACCAAATCCGTTTGTAGATATTAAAATAGATACTTCTGATACCGAAACGGATATAATTATTCGCGATAACGGTATTGGAATCAGCAAAGAATTTCATGATAAAATATTTGATATGTTTTACCGTGTTTCAGATGAATCCATTGGTTCCGGACTGGGATTATATATTGTAAAAGAAGCAGTGACCAGGCTTAATGGAAAAATAGAAGTGCAATCAGAAACCGGAGATGGATGTACATTTATCATTAAAATTCCCAACAGCAATTATTTAATATATTTATAAAATATGAATCAAGTACCACTTAACCCATTCTTTAAAAAAGTTCTTGTAATTGATGACAGTGAAACAGATCGTTTTGTAGCAAGGCGCCTTATCCAGAAATACGAATTTGCAGAAGAAATTGTAGTGCAGGAATCAGCACGGAAAGCATTGGAGTATATCCGTTCGTTGGAAAGTACACCGGAACAATTACCTCAATTTATTTTTCTTGACATACGTATGCCTGAAATAGATGGGTTTGGATTTCTTGAATTATATAAAGAACTTCCTGAATCGCTAAAAGTCAATTGTGTTATTATGATGTTATCTACTTCACTGGATCCTGAAGATCATCAACGTGCGGAAAGTAATCCCTACGTAAGCAAATTTCTTAATAAGCCACTTGATAAGGAAAAAATGGAGGAGCTAAAACAGGAGTTTTCAGCAAAAAAGCATGCAGCTTAAAATTGAAGAACAAACTATACTACACTGCCTTCTTTCTTGAAAGAAGGCAGTTTTTTTTTAATCTGTTCTCCAGGAAACAGCTCTGTTAAAATTTTTATTCAAATATAGAAAAGGAAAAAATTGTTGATTGGTATGTTCTTCATTATCGTTATACCTGGACAAAATAGTTTTTATTGATAGAACACTGACACTTACTTCAGTAATCAGCAAAGAATTATTTCTATCCTGAATTCCTTTACAAAAATAGCATCATATATATGGTTCCGAACAGATGTAAACAAATAAACTTTGAAGAACATGTTATCATCTTCTTCAAAGTCCGGAAATAAAAAATTATAAGATCAGTTCGTCACTACGTTTGCAAAACCAAAACCTGCTGCTGCTAAAAGTCCACCTGCAACAGGATTTTAATTATTCATATCTTTTTTTAATGCAAACTTAAAGGTAGCACCTTCGCCTGGTTCTGAAACTAATTCAATTGTACCATCCATCTGATCTACCAGCTTTTTTACTGTTGATAATCCGATACCGGTGCCCTGTTCATTGAAGCGATCTTTTGTACCCAATGTAGTGAATAATTCAAATATCTTCTGATGACTTTCTTTTGGAATACCAGGACCATTGTCAGCTACTGAAAAATGATAGTACCTATCTGACTCGTGAAACTTTACAGTTAATTCACCAAGTTGTTTTTCATTATACTTAATTGCATTATTACAGAGATTAAATAATATCTGCTGGAGTGCAATTCTTGAAGTACAAATCAGTTTTTCATCTGCTTCAATTATAATTTTAAAACTTTTTGGAATCTGAAGTATAGTTGTCAGTTCACTGATAAAACTGTTCACCTCGAATTCTTCTTTATAACAGGCAATAAGTTCAGGAGTTTTTGAATACTCAAGAACTCCCTGAATAAACTTTACCAGGTACTTTGCTCTGTCGTGAATAAAATCCACCATCTCCATTCCTGAATCATCAATCTTATCTTTATAGTCATCCTTAAATTCGTCCGTTAATGCCATAATACCATTCAACGGAGCTTTCAGGTCATGTGATACAACGTAAGCAAATTTATCAAGTGCAATGTTCGCCATTTTCAATTCATCTCTTGATGCTTCCAGTTCTTTGATCTTTTTTCTTAATTCCATCTGTGCCATTACCTGGTTGCCCAATGCTTTTAACGCATCCAGCTGACGTGGAGTAATTTCTTTTGGTTTATTATCAATTGCACAAAGCACTCCTATTGCATTTCCATCATCACTCATTAATGGCACTCCTGCATAGAAAACAATATTAGGTCCTCCTGTTGCTAAAGGATTGTCGAAGAATCTTTCATCTTTTGAAGAATCAGAAACAACCAATGTTTCATGAGGATTAAGTATTGCATGTGCACAAAAAGCAATGTCACGCGGAGTTTCTGTATCCGCAACATTTCCATATCGCGATTTAAACCACTGTCTGTCTTTATCCACCATGGAAATAACAGAAATTGGCACCTCACAAATGGCTGAGGCTAGTCTTGTAATATCGTCAAAATCACTTTCCGGAAGTGTATCCAGTATCTGGTATTCCTGAAGCGCCTTTAATCTATCCAGTTCGTAAACCGGAATTTCTGCTTTAATCATAATATATATGTTAAATAATTAATCAATTTACCACTTTGTGTTTGCAAGTAAGCGGTTAATTATATATATTAAATTTCAATAAGTTTTTCTTTGCTCAATGGCTTATTCAGAAACTTGCTTACATAAGGATTGTTGCGTGCTCTTTCATGATCATAAGAATCCAATGAAGTAGATAACATCATGATGATGGAATTTTTTCTGATCACTTCAGGAAGTTCGGCATACTGTTCTAAAAAGCCAAAACCATCAATGTCAGGCATCCTGATATCCAGGAATATCAATTGAGGTAATTCCTGTGGTGAATCAACAAGGCTTTTAAGGTAATCAAGTCCTGCCCGCGCTGAATCAACCATTACAACCTGTTCAGCAAAATTATATTTACGTAATACACGATCTGCAATAAACCGATCTAACTCTGTATCATCAATTACCATTACTTTTTTGTAATTCGCGCCGCTCATATAAGTCATATTAGTTTGTTTTATTTTTTTTAGTTGTACATGATATAGTTCGGCAGGTGCAGTGTGAATAAACTTCCCTTCCCTCTTTCCGACTGCACATCAATTCTTCCATTCAATTTTGAAACTGTTTCATTTACTATATATAAACCTAATCCCGAACCAATAGAATTTTCGGAAATACGGTAAAACATTTCAAATATTTTATCAATATCTTTTTCATTAATACCAATACCATTGTCTTCCACTTCAATCACCACATCCATTTCTGTTACGCAAACACTAACCTGTACGTAAGGATTCTTTTTTAAAGGATCATGATACATCATTCCGTTTGAAATGAGATTTTTAAGAATGGTTACTATTCTTTTCTTATCACCAAGAAAATTGCAGCTGTTGTCGCAGATAAGTCTTGTATCGATTTTTTTATTTTTTATGGAAATACATTTTCCACTCATTATGATGTCATCAAACAATTCTTTAAAATCAATTGCTTCCCTGATGAGTGCTGTTCGTGCATTACTGGAGTAATCAAGTATATCATGTATTAATACATCCAGCCTATTTGCACCACTTTCGATGAGCTGTAGACTTTCTCTTGTATAAGGATCCGTAGTTTCTTCAAGCGACACATTAATAATTCCTTGTATGGAACAGATCGGCGCTCTTAAATCGTGAGATATACTGTATACAAATTTGTCGAGTTCTGCATTTGTTTTCTGCAGTTCCTCATTCTTCCTGATAATATCTTCCTGTGTTTTTTTCCTCTCCGTTATGTCAACACTCAATGAAAGAAACTGATAAGGAGTACCATCTGTATTAAGGAAAGGAACAACAGTTGTTTCTGTCCAGTAAGAACTCCCCTGTTTTGTTCTGTTTTTCAGTTCACCCCGCCACACTTCACCTCTCTGGATTGTTGACCATATCTCCGCATTAAATTCATCGGAATGATGATAAGCATTGAGAAATAAATGATGCTTACTTAAAAGTTCTTTTGTTGAATAATGTGAGATGTGAACAAAATTTTCATTCACATAAGTAATCATTCCTTTATCATCTATAATAGAAACGATGAGTGACTGATCCAATGCTTTTCTGTAATCAGCTGTTTCCTTTTCACTTTTACTGAGAAGGAATTCTGCCTGCACTCTTTTGGTAACATCACGTAAAATACCTTCGTGATATAATATCTGGCCATTGCTATCTGTAACATATTGTCCACGATCTTCCACCCATATTTCCGACCCATCTTTCTTACGCAGACGAAATACAGAAATACCTTCTGCTTTATCCTGCATCACTGCATTGTCGCGTTCAGATGTTTCAAAATAAAGACTGGCTTTAATATCAATAGACATCAATTCCTCTTTGCTGCTGTAGCCGAGCATTTTTACTACTGCAGGATTTACTTCCAGGAATTTTCCCTGGTGTGAACTTTTATATATACCATCCACTGTTTTTTCAAACAGGTCACGATACTTACTTTCCGTCTCACTTTCTTTACGTTCAGCGGATTTTTTATCGGTTATATCTGAAATGATAACATCAGCACGAAATGGTTTGCCGTTCTTTTCACAAATTAATTCAACATTTATACTGATCCATTTTTTACTTCCATCTGCATGATTGATTCTTGTTTCATGTATGTGACAGTTTCCTGTGCAGACCTGGTGAAGAAATTCCTCCAGAGAATTCAGGTCCTCCTTATTTACAATTGTTTTCCAGAATTTAAGACCGGAAATAAAATCATCTTCTGAATAACCATAAATACGACTGCAGGCTGAAGAAATCTGCATCACTTTATTATTGATCAGATCAACAGACAACACCGTATCGGAAATAGTATTTAAGAGAAAATTATAATTTTCTGCAGCGTGTAATTTATCTTCTGATTCTTTTTTAATCATCGACTGCAGTTGCATCTGCTCTGCAAATCCTGATTGTAATTTCATCTCCAGCAATTTTTGCTTTTCATTGAGATGATTAAAATAGTTACTTATCTCCTGCAGAAAATTCTTTTGCTTATCGCTTAAGCCTTCGCTACTTCCCCAGGCTGAGATAATCATCCTGTTTAATTTTTTGCTAAACTCCATAATCCGTTCTTGTCATGATTATTCTGTTTTCAATTTCTGGTAATTTTCCCCACCAAATAAATCGCTAATTCAGAAACGACACTTCACTTTCTGTAATTAAATTAACTGAATGGTACTAACTCTTTAGTTGCACTCGTTAAACAACTTACTACCTATCATCTTGCAAAACAGAATTGATAAGCCAACCAGATATTATTCATTTTCTCCAGATACTGTGGAGTTTATTAGAATATATAAACGAAAAAAAATGTTAATGGTTACTAAAAAACATCATTAATTGAGATCAATGCCAATATGTGGCAACGTAAGTTCATTAACCATAGATGTGGATAAATTCCGCAGAAAATCAGGCTTTAGAAGAACAGATATTTCAAGTATCAATCAAAAAGAATGAAATCATCAGCCTTGGGAATACTGTTTAAAACATGGAGTGCTAAATCAGGAGTCGGGTTAGCCAGTTTACGGTGAATTACATCCATCCATGCACCATCAACGGTAAGCAGTGTACACGACTTTTCATCCTGGTTGATAAATTCATGCTGTATTGTCCACCTGCCTCCATCACTGCGCATCTTTGCTATTTTAGTATGAATGGTTACTACATCCTTCATCCTGATTTCCTTCTTGAAAACACATTCTTCCCGGAATAAAATGGGGCCGAAATGTTGTTTATGCATCACTTCAGTTGTCAGCCCCAGTGATTCCAGTATTTCAATACGGTGTTGTGATCCGAGATCGTAATAGATGCTGTGACGCAAATGAAAATTCGGATCAAGATCAGACCAACGGAGTGAAATTGTTTTTGTAAAAACTGACATCGGCTTAAATTATTTTTAAAATGAAATTATATATATATTAAGAATAATCCTGTTTATAAATTCTGATTCCAGTCTTTGCGCAACATTGAATATATAAACAAATCATTAAAATGATCGATGTGAAATTCTCCTTCCCTGATAACACCTTCAAAAGTAAAATTTAAACGTTCAGGAACAGCTTTGCTTCTTAAATTGGTTGTTGCACATTTTATTTCAATCCTGTTTAAACCAAGTTGATTGAATCCGATTTGCAGCACTACAGGAATGCATGATGTAACAATTCCATTTCCTTCGAACTCCTTACCAAGCCAGTAGCCAATACCACCCAGCTTATTCTGCTGATCAATAAAATATATACCTATTCTGCCAGCCAGTTCTCCTTTATAAATAATCATAAAAGAGATTTCAGAACCTTCAGCAGCACGCTGATTGGATGCCACAATAAAGTTCCGGAAATGATCTGCACCAGACATTCGGTCAACCCATGCAAACCAGGTACGAAGATGACTACGGTTTCTGTCAACCAGTTCTGATAATGGCATTGCATGATTTTCCTGTAGTGGTTGTAAAACAATATTGTTATTGATGAGCATGAGCAAAAATTTGAAACCATTTAATTACCTGACATCATTATATATATAAGATGTTCTGATACAATGGAAATGATTTCACAAAAGAAAACAATAATCATGAATAATCAGACGGAAGCATTATAAATTCCGTTTGATTGTTCATGATTAAAATATGTAGAAGGTACTTTTAATTCAGATGATATCTTATCAAACGCCGTTCTGTATATAACGGATTTGAGAGGAAGAACTCCAGTGTTTCAGAAATAATTCCAATATTGGCACCAAAACGTTGATGGCGGATGCGTACTGCTCCGTTGCTGCTGAAAACAGGAGTCATAGTGTAGGTGGTTCTGGCATCGCAAGAAAGAAAAGTACCGGCCGGGACAGTTGACATTACATTAAGCTCTGTCATTTTAACCTGCATTAAACAAATAGTATCAGGTATAGCTGTATAATAGTAAGAATAAAAAATTGTAGTAGTATCATTATCTGAAAAAAGCAACTGCCCATTGGATGAAATAAGATAATCAGCTGAATCACGCAGTAATAATGTTACATTGGTATTTGAAACATAATCCGGCTTTATATATTTACTGTAAGTAACACCATTGATTACAGAATCTCCTTCCACATAACAACTGTCGAAAGTATTTAATGCAGTTGCATTACCTGATGAATCCACTTCATACCGTTCATAGACCCAGTAATTTCCTGTTTTAAGAGGAGTAAAATCCGTAGCTTCAGAAACCGGAACTACCGGATCAGGATCAGAATCATTAGTGTCTTTTTTACATGATACTGCAAGTAGATTAAGAGCCACAAGAGTGACCCATGCTATATTTTTCATGAGTGAGATGGTTTAGGTCACTTGAACGCCTGCTGTAAAAGAAATATTGCAATCAGAAAATAAAATTGCAGAACCGAAAATTCTGAAACCATTTCAGGTATAAAAAATACGGACAGTTTAAACGATATAAACTGTCCGTATAAATAATAAATTATTCAGTTATTCCACTACCACTTTATGAAAAGAGACATTTTCATTACTAATTACTTTAATCAGATATATTCCTGCAGGTAATGTAGAAATATCCAGTTGTGTAGTAGCTGATGCAGATGTAACTTTTTTCACCAGTACCATCTGACCGGATGCATTCATCATAGTTATCTGCGGAGATGGAGTTCCCTGTGTTTTTATATATAAAACATTTCCGGCAGGATTTGGATAAACAAGAACAGTTGACTGCTTATTTTCCGGATTATCAATACCCACAGTACCGGTAAGACTGAAATCATCCATAGAAATACCATCTCCTGAAAGGTTAACATCTGAACGGAAACTAAAACGTAATCTCACATAAGGTTGTTCGTCAAATAAAGCGGTGTTGTAAGTAATCTGCTGCCAGCTGTTACTGTTACCGCTCCATGCAGGTTGCCCCAGAAATGCACCTACTACAGCGTCATTGTACCAGTTCGTTGCACTTGGATCATTAAACACACCAAGAGTCTGCCATGTTGCATCATCAAATGAATATTCAATAATACAACCATCACCACCAAACTCTGTATTGTAATTAATCCAGCAGCTTAAGTGTGTAAGTGTAGTATTTATATAATTAAATGCAGGTGATACCAGATAGGTGGATGAAGTATTATTATATGGTGATGTAAGATTTACATCCCAACATGCAGTTCCTCCATGCGCACCCGTTGTTGCACCGAATGCAGGTGATCCCCATGCCCATGCAGTTCCTGTTACAGAAGGAACGGAAGACCAATCAGCATCTGCTACTTCAAAATCATTACTGTAAGGAATTGTGAACGTCTGCTCACCGGTAAACGAATAATACAACGTATCATTTACTCTGTTTAAATCAGAAGCCCAATCTGTATATATTTTTAAAGTATTAACACCACTGATTGGAATTATATTGTTGAGATTTACATTCACCAAAGTAAATGAACTTATTGGTGAGGAATAATTCTGGGCAACAGGTGTTCCTCCGTTTAGTGAGTAGTAAATATTAAATGCAGATGTTGGATTTAGTCCGGCATTATATATATTAACATTAAGGTTGGTTGGTGAGCCGGTTGAAGCACTCAGACCTGGCGAAGTAACACCTGTTACAGCTAAATCATTCTGGTATGCAGTAGTAATACTGAAGTCATCTATAGAATGGCCGTCAGCAACAACTGCAGCATCAGAAGTAAATACAAAACGGAATTGAACTATTGAAGGATTACCTAAACCTGAAAGATCATATTTCGATTGTTCCCATCCAATTGAATTACCGGTCCATGCAGGCAACAGACTTGAATTAAGATCTGCATCATTATACCAGTTGGTTCCTAAAGTATCTCCAACGGTGCCAAGTACCTGCCAGTTATTAGCAGTATTGATATCATACTCCACCCTCATTCCATCCCATGCAGGTTCATTATTATAATTCTGCCAGAAAGAAAGTGTATCGTGAGAAGCAGTACTGAAATCAAAGTAAGG
>JBDTVD010000108.1:0-10365 GCA_040007375.1 Bacteroidota bacterium
GCCAATGCATCAACAAATATTTTTTTGAAGAATGCACGTGCTTTCTCCTGAGTATTTAATGCAGCGAAAGAATTTTCTCCTTCAAAAGGAAAAAATAAAGTGCAGGTAAATGTTTTATCAAGATTCGGTAAAGCAATCAGCATGTATGTTCCGCGTGGCCATATATGAAGACCTTTCGGATCCATTGCAAAATCACCGTTAACAGATGGAATAGTTAATTCTTTATATCCGTGTTCGAGATAGGATTGTGAGTAATTAAAACGATCGGATGATAACTGCATCTGCAAACGTCCTGCTGAAAATGCACCATCAGTACTGAAGATTCTATCAGCAGAAATGTCTGTTGATTTTTTTGTATCACCATCTTCCACAGTAATCACTGCATTGTTAAGATCAATGTGCGAACAGCGTTGATTAAAGTGAATTGTAACACCATTTTTTTCCGCAAGATCCATGAGCAGACAATTCAATCCACCACGCGAAACTGAATTGATAGCTTGTCCTTCTTTACCATAAGGCTGATACCCAACCTGGCCTTCTACAGAATGAATCATACGTCCGCTCATTGGTAATGCCACTTTTTTTACTTCATCAGCAATACCAACACCTTCCAGTCCACGCCATCCTCTGTCGCTGAGTGCAAGATTGATAGATCGTCCTGCAACAATCCTGTTCCTTCTCATATCAGGACGACGTTCATATATATCCACCTTATGGCCTTTCCGTACAAGATAAATAGAAAGTAAACTTCCAACCAATCCGGATCCAACAATAATAATTTTACTCATGATTATATATAATTATTCTTTTTATTTTGATCATCTTACTGGCAATAGGCAATAGGCAATAGGTAATTGGCAATAGGCAATAGGTAATAGGGAATGGCAATTGGCAATAGGTAATAGGTAATAGGTAATAGGCAATAGGTAATAGGTAATAGGCAATAGGTAATTGGCAATAGGTAATAGGTAATAGGTAATAGGCAATAGGTAATAGGCAATAGGTAATAGGCAATAGGGAATAGGCATTAGGTCATAGGGAATAGGCAATAGGTAATAGGCAATAGGTAATAGGCAATAGGCAATTGGCAATAGGTAATTGGCAATAGGTAATAGGCAATAGATATTAGGCAATAGGCAATAGATATTAGGTAATAGGCATTAGATACTAACTTCCAAAAGCTTCTTTCAATATTACTCCGAATTTATATATATCTTCAAACGAATTATACAATGGGACAGGAGCAACACGGATAACGTCCGGTTCTCGCCAGTCTGTTACGGCACCGTGTGAAGTAAGATAATCAAACACCTTTCTTCCGTTTTTTACAACCAATGAAAGCTGGCAACCCTGTTGCTGTTCTTCAAACGGAGTTATCACTCTTATTAAAGTATCATCATTCATTTGTTTCATCACATCTTTCACTATATATAAAAGATACGATGTGAGCAGTAAACTTTTTTTCGTGAGTGCATCCATTCCTGCTTCATCAAACAATTCCATACTTGCACACAGTGCAGCCATATTTAAAATCGGTGCATTACTTAACTGCCATGCATCGGCAGATTGTACGGGAAGAAAATCATGTGGCATAGCAAAACGTGTTCGCGGATCATTACCCCACCATCCTGCAAAACGTGGTAAGTTTATATTCTGCACATGTCGTTGATGAATATATATTCCTCCAACTCCACCAGGACCTGCATTCAGATATTTATAAGAACACCAGCAGGCAAAATCTATATTCCAGTCGTGAAGTGACAATTTAATATTACCTGCTGCATGAGCGAGATCGAAACCTGCAAGTGCATTTACCTTATGTGCAGCAGCAGCAATTTCTTTCATGCGGAACACTTGTCCGGTGTAAAAATTTAATCCGCCCAGCATCACCAGTGCAAGTGAATTTTTATTTTCTTCAATAGCTGCAAGAATATCTTCCTGACGTAATGTTTCCTCTCCTTCCCTAGGGAATAATTCCACCAGTGCTGTTGCAGGATCAAATCCATGAACTTTAATTTGTGACTGCAATGCGTAACGGTCAGATGGAAAAGCAAAACCTTCGCAGATAATTTTAAATCGTTGTTGTGTTGGCTGATAAAAAGAAACCATTAATAAATGCAGGTTGACAGTAAGATGATTCATCACAGCTACTTCTTCCGGTAAAGCTCCAACAAGTCGTGCAGTGGAAGCTCTGAGCAATTCATGATAGGCAAACCATCCTGTGTCAGGTTTGAAATGGCCTTCTACTCCCAGCGTTGCCCAGTCAGATAACTCCTGGTTGACAAGCACTGCTGTTTTTTTCGGTTGCAGACCTAAAGAATTACCAGTGAAATACAACATTGGCTTGTGCTGATGCTGAGGAAAGTGAAACTGTGAGCGATAACTCTTCAGCGGATCATTATTGTCGAGGTCAGTTGCAAACGCCAGGTCATTTTTAAATTCCATGACGCGAATTTAGCTTTTTTGTGATGAAGTAATGAGGTGATGATGTGATGATGTGATAAGTTAAATAATTTGTGCAATTGGGAAATTGGCAGTTATTAAAAACTCATTTTTCTTCTGGCATCTTTACTCAACACTTAAAATGCACTTCATCACCTAGTCACTTCATCACCTCATCACTCATTTCCTTAATTCATAAAAAACTCCTAGCAATAATTCCTGGCGGAAGGCTGGTTTAGTACTGAATGCAGGATCATATATAAAATGAGTATCAATACGAAACTGCATATATTTCAGAAAACGTATGGTAAACCGGTTGCTGATATCTGCTGAAATATTATTTTTACTTATGGCATTAAAAAATATGCGTCCCTGGTGATCCCATAAAATGTGTTTATCGTAAAATTCCTTGTATATATATACCTGTGTGGAAAAACCATATTCAGTTGTAATGACTTTTTTTGTTGTAGTGATAAAGACTTCCTGTCTTTCTTCATCATCATCCTTCGGTAATGTACGTATCCGGCAGGTTGCAAAAGCAGTATTGATCCTGCATTGGTCCCAGAACTTCCAGTTTAGTCCGTAAGCAATTTCTAAAATACCCGGAGCAAAGAACCATCCTTTTTTTTCCTTCAGTAATCTGCCTTCATCAGAATAATCATATCGATATGATTTCAGAAATTGTGATTGAAGAAATACAGAATAAGAATGTGTTATATATTTTCCGGGTTTTTCATTCCATTGCAATGCACATTTAAACTGATCGTTACTTTTTATCCAGAGAGAATCGGTATAATTCAAATATCCAAGTTCAGCTTTTACAAGATGCTCGTGCGACCAACCGGAACCTTTAGATAAGCGATGGCGAAATTCTGCATTAGTTAAAAAAGTTAAAGAAGTATGATCTTCTCCATCCCAGTTTTTATAGGTTATATATGATGCACTGAGCGATCCAAGGATGGAATAGCGAACTTTACGCTCCTCCATTTTCTTATCTACGGCAACGGAATCCTGTATTTGAGCAACCAATAAATCCGGTAGAAGGAAAAAGAGAAAAGCAAAACTTATTCTTAAGAGCTGCATAGGTACAGTTTTAAAAATAAGTTTTGGGAAAGAGATGAAATTCTACTTAACCAAAGAAATTGACACCTGGAATGTGTCTGCATCCTTTCGGATGACATATCTTCCTTCTGCAAGAGCTGCATTTGCCGGAAGTTGCAATTGCTCAATAATATCCTCTGGTAAAATCACGTCTTCATCAACAGGAAAATCATAATTACTTTCAAAATCCTTTAACAACTCTGGTGAAAGATTATCCTTTTCAATACTCAATACAATCTTTCCATCAGCGTAACCGACAGAAGCTTCGGTGTGAATCCTATCCGGTACAGAAACTCTTCCCATAGGAATCAGCAGGCATAATCCAAAACCAGCATCGCAGTGCTTTTGAATTTTAACGATAATAGGTTTTGGCTTATAGAAAGAAGATGCTGTAGCAAAATCAATTTTAACTATAAGTAATAATACTATAATAAGACATAAGTGCTTTTTCATATTAAATAATTTAAGGTTAGAGAATAAATTAATTTTAATGCAAAAAACACTATATATAAATATCAGCCTCAGTATCTAAACTTCAACCTTCTTGGATCCTTCCTGGATTTAATTCCCCAGGAAGTATGCATATCCATATTCATATATAATATTTTTATTTTATCTGCGGACTTATTTTTCTTCAACGAAGCTGTCCATCCTTTGATATTATCACGAGCTACACTTCCCAACGCATCCGTGTAAGAAATGCATGCAACGAAGGAGTCCGGGCCAAAATCCTGAATTGTTGTTTTCATTCCATCCAATCGCCTGTAATTTTCCAGAACCGAAGCAAGACTTTGCGTATTAATAATTGCTACCGGAGCACCGGGTAAATCCATAATTGCCAACTGATCTGTATAAACTCCGGTACATTCATCCTTTCCCAACCTTCGTAACAGTTCTCCCTTTCCATTAAAAATCAGCAGGTCAGGCATTCTGCCAACAATAGTAGAGTCTTGCCAGAAAGTATAAGAGGAAGAAGAATCTACATGATAAACATCATTACTCGAAACACCTGCTTTTTCAAGAAATCTGGTTATTGATTTATCGCTTTCAATTCGTGGTTGCCTTACTCCCGCAACTATTAATAATGTTTTTTTACAGGATGTCAATGTGATTGCGGTAATACACAATAGGATTAATTTTTTCATTTGTTTAGGTTTTATGATGATTAGAATTAAATTTCTACAATTGCATAATTAATACTATCAATAAATTTCAAGGACATACTACACAAATATCAAGGTGCTGATTCAGAGAACAAACTTTTAAATTTAATACGTTTACTATTCAAGAGGAACTCTAACAATATATAAATCACCCGAATGAATTATTGGAAATTTACCAGCTTTGATAAACCTTTCATTTTTTAAATCCAGCTTTTCTACTAATTCCCCTGATAACGTGTAATCATCCTCAATAGAAAACACATTTTCATTTTCAAATTTTCTGTGAATTTCGTCTGACATTTCATCCTCATTAAATGTAAGAATCAGATTATTTCCATCATACTCAATTTGTGCTTCCACTTCATTCGCTGGACGTAACAAATTAATTGCAAGTCTGACTGAACAAATTCCGGTGCCTTCACATTCAATACCATGTCCAATCTCCACAATTACTCTCACCTTAGGTCTCAGGAAGCTTGAGGATGCATTGATTGTAAAACTGTAACAAATAATAATAATCAGATATATATATTTAGCTTTCATTTGTCTTTTGGGATTTTGATTAACCTTTAAAAATATGCTGCAGTAATGATGACTGCAGCATATTCATTTATTTAACTGAGAAATCTACTTCAAAGTACTCATCATTTTCTAAAATTTTGTAACGCCCCACGGAAATCGAATAACTTCCCTTAAGTCCCAAATTGTTAAGAATATCCTGTGGAATCGGAACTTCGTCATCAATTGGATAATAGTTCATTTCCGCCAACTCCTTTTCCATTTTATCAGTCATGTAGTTTTTAAGAATTGACATCTTAAGTACTCCATTTTCTATAGTTACTTCTGCAGACACCTGTCTCCCATCTCCACCTGGTCTTCCAATACTTCCCTGAAAATGACATATCCATACACCCTGCTCGCAATTATATATAGGACGTCCAACATAAAAACTTACTGAAACTTTGGGACGTCTTATAGGAGTATTAAATGAAGAAACTTCAATCTCTGAAGAGAAAGCAACCATATTAAATGCAATAAAAATTAATGATAATATATATTTTTTCATAATATTTTTTTTAGGTTAGAAATTAGTTTTTCAGCATTTAACGTTGGCTGAACAACGGGCGGTTTTAAGATTATATACAGATGGCAGAAAGCCATCGTCGGACAACCTGTCTGCGCATCAATAAAATCAAATTATAATCCGGTTTCTTCATTGTTGATAGAATTACACTTGTTACAAATTCTTCTTCTTCAACAAATACGGTATACACCGTTAGAAATCCTGATTATTTTATCCAAATAACTTATCAGGCTGCACCACAAAATTCAATCTACACTTTCCCGGTTAGCTTCAGGATATTTCGATTTTCTGAATTCAAACATACAAACACAAATTGATATCGCCAAAAAAAAGTGCTGCATTAATTAACAGAGTTCTGAACAGCAAAAACCACAAGCAAATATTGAATAATCATACTGCCGTCAACGAGTAATGTATAGTACCACCAACTACCGTTTCTGCGTGCTGCTATAACTGTTAATCCGGTTGCTGCCATTGATACGCTTAAAGATATATATATAGGTTCAGGGTAATGATGAAACAAAATCAGCAACTGCGCCATCATCAGAATTAAAATACAAACCAGTTTGGTTACAGGCACTCCGAGTTTATGCAGCACCGTTTTAATTCCTGTTACTGTATCATGATGCAAATCCCGTAAATTATAAATGATACAAATAGCCAGCATGAAAAGAAACCGTTCTCCCAGTATAAAAAGTGCTTCCCGGTTTGTGCTGAAATGTAACGGTATCCATACGGTAACCAATGCCCATACAACAGCCAGCCAAACGCTCTTTAAAAATGTTATAGACCGTAGTCCCTTTCCATTTCTTAACGGTGCAAAATATGCCAGGCATGCTAAAGCAACAACAGCAAGTCCGGCAACTTCATCTGCACAAATAAAAAAAACGGTGATACAAAGTATGCATACTGAAATAACAGCAAGATATCTGTCAATTGTATTCAGTGAATTAAGTTTGAATGGCAAGCCATAATATGCCAGACGGTAAACGAGTATCGCCGAAAAAAAAACAAGTGTAATATAAGAAACATTAAAACTCTCTTCAGCTAATATCAACGTAAGCATCGTCATTAGTGAAGACGCTGATGCGAGAATCAAATGCGTAAAAAGTGCCCTTCTGAAGGCAATCATGATAACTGGTTATTGTTAGTTTCCTCCTGTTGCATAGTAGGCAATGAAACCGGCCAACCCTACTCCCAGGCCAATATATCCCCACTTAATGCTCTGTTGAATTTTAAGGTTCCGGGCTTTCTTCTGATATCCCACCATATATTCTTCTGTTGTGGAATAAGGCAAATCATATCCCTCCGGAATCTGCATTTTCTTAGGTGAAAATCTTCCCAGTATAACAGCATTGAACATCGGTGCCGGAAGTGAATAAAATATCAGAATGCTGGATGCCATACCAATGATTGCCGACTCTCCAATATGTGCCTGCCTGTTATAAAAACGCATCGCTCCCTGTTCACCACGGATATAATTTCTCACCTGTTCAATTGACAATCCGTTAATGGTATCATCTTTATAAATGATTATTTCACTGCTGTCAGATTTCAGAATTGAAAACACATCCATCTTTTCCAGGAGCCTCTGTTTGCTGCGTGTATCGTCTTTACGGTTATAAAAAACATACTCATCGTTGATAGTATAGCTCTTCAGTTCAATGGTTTTTCCGCTGAGAAGGATGATCCTGTCCTGTGCAAATGATTGAAAGCCAATGAAAATTGATAATATAAGCAGAGAGCTGTAACGCAACATATAGAGTAGTTATATTTTCCAAATCTATGGAAAAGGATTTTGCAAACAACGAAGAGGCAAAACATTGCATTTATCTACCTTTGCACCTTCTCTCAAAAAACTATGTCGTATCATTCATTTGCTGACCGTCATATCGGTCCCGATCCTTCCGAAACTTCTGAAATGCTTCAACTGATCGGCCTGTCGTCGGTTGACGATTTAATTGCTAAAGTTATCCCTGCTGATATCAGGTTGAAATCTATTCCTGATGTTCCTGATGCGCAGGAAGAACATGTTTATCTGCGTGATCTCAGAAATGCTGCTGCAAAAAATAAAATCTTCCGCACTTACATCGGTTTGGGATATTATAATACAAGAGTGCCTGGTGTGATTCAGAGGAATATACTGGAGAATCCTGGATGGTATACTGCTTACACTCCTTACCAGGCAGAAATTGCACAGGGAAGAATGGAAGCACTATTAAACTTCCAGACGATGGTAAGTGATCTTACCGGTTTACCTGTTGCCAATGCATCACTGCTTGATGAAGCAACTGCTGCTGCTGAAGCAATGTCGATGTTGTTTCATACACGTTCGAAAGAAGCAATTAAAAATAATTGTGTAAAGTTTTTTGTTGCATCAGATATATATCCTCAAACAAAAGCAATTCTTGAAACACGCAGCGAGCCACTCGGAATTGAACTGGTGACGGGCAATCCATCATCGTTTAATTTCAGTAGTGATTTTTATGGTGCTATACTTCAGTATCCGGGTATTGGTGGTGCTATATATAATTATGCAGATTTTGTAAAGAAGTGTCATGATAATAATATCCGTGTCGTTTTTGCTGCTGATATTATGTCGCTTGTTCTTTTAACTCCTCCCGGTGAATGGGATGCTGATGTTGTTGTTGGAAGCACACAACGTTTTGGAGTTCCACTTGGTTATGGCGGACCACATGCTGCTTTTTTTGCAACCAAAGAAGATTACAAACGTGATATACCAGGACGTATCATTGGTGTTTCTGTAGATGCTGCAGGAATGCCGGCTTTACGAATGGCATTACAGACACGCGAGCAACATATTAAACGTGATAAAGCAACATCCAACATTTGCACTGCACAGGTATTACTTGCTGTGATGGCAGGAATGTATTCTGTTTACCACGGCCCAAAAGGATTGAAGGCTATTGCCATGCAGATTCATCTCCATGCAGTTAATCTCGCTGCTTCACTTAAGAAAACAGGATTTGAAATTCCAAACAACGATTTCTTCGATACTGTTTCTGTAAAAGCAAACGACCTACATGATAAGATCCGTGTACTTGCTCTGGAGAAATCAATCAACTTTAATTATCTTGATAATGGAATTGTTTCTGTTGCGCTGGATGAAACAACAACAGCAGAAGATGTAATAGATATTGTTGCAGTATTTGCTAAAGCGAAAGGAAAAGAAATGTTTATGGTTGATGGTAAATCAACATTAGTACACAGAACATCTGCTATACTTACGCATCCTGTTTTCAATTCACACCACAGCGAAACTGCAATGCTCCGATATATAAAGAAGCTGGAGAACAGAGATCTTGCATTGAATCATTCAATGATTGCTCTGGGATCGTGCACGATGAAGCTGAATGCAACCAGTGAGATGATGCCATTGAGCTGGCCGTTATGGAGCAGTATTCATCCATTCGTTCCGCTTGATCAGGCTGCAGGATATCAGCAGATCATAAAAGAACTGGAAGATTATCTCTGTAAAATTACCGGCTTTGATGCTGTATCGTTACAACCAAACAGTGGTGCACAGGGAGAGTATGCAGGACTAATGGCAATACGCGGATATCTGCATGCAAAAGGAGAAGCACATCGTAATGTTGTGTTAATTCCTCAGTCGGCACACGGTACAAATCCAGCAAGTGCTGTAATGGCCGGATGGAAAGTAGTTGTAGTGAAATGTGATGAAAACGGAAATGTGGATATTACTGATCTGAAATCAAAATCCGATATATATAAAGATACACTTGCATGCATTATGATTACTTATCCAAGTACGCATGGTGTGTATGAAGAAGGTATACGTGAAATTACAAAGATCATTCACGAACATGGCGGACAGGTTTATATGGATGGCGCAAATATGAATGCACAGGTTGGATTAACAAGTCCGGGAATGATTGGTGCTGATGTTTGTCATCTTAACCTGCATAAAACTTTTGCAATTCCTCACGGTGGTGGCGGACCAGGAATGGGACCAATCGGAGTTGCAGCACATCTTGCTCCTTATCTTTCATCACATCCTGTTATTTCAACAGGCAGTGACAGAAAAGGTGATGTTATCAGCGCAGCTCCGTGGGGAAGTGCAAGTATACTTTTGATTTCATATGGATATATAAGAATGCTGGGAAAAGAAGGAATCAAAAAATCAACTGAGTATGCAATACTGAATGCAAATTACATGATGAAGCGTTTAGAAAATCATTATCCTATTTTATATAAAGGAAAGAATGGTTTCTGTGCACATGAAATGATATTGGATTGCCGTGCATTTAAACAGAGTGCAGGAATTGAAGCAACGGATATTGCAAAACGTTTGATGGATTATGGTTTTCATGCACCAACAGTTGCATTCCCTGTTGCAGGAACATTAATGGTGGAACCAACAGAAAGTGAATCGAAAGGTGAACTCGATCGTTTTTGTGATGCAATGATTTCTATACGTGAAGAAATAAAAGCACTGGAAGAAGGTCGTGGTAATAAAGAAAGTAACGTGCTGGTAAATGCACCACATACTGCAGCAGAAGTTTGCGGTGACAACTGGTCGTACAGTTACACACG
>JBDTVD010000109.1:0-10345 GCA_040007375.1 Bacteroidota bacterium
TGAAAGATAAAACTGTGAATGAAGCATTAAGGCGTCAGGATTGGACGCATTTCAATGCTTTTGAAAAATTCGGTTTAGTTACGCTTTTTGTGTTTTTCGCATTTATGATATTCATGTTCTTTATTCTTCCAAAAATTTAACAGCATTACCCATTACCACATTAAACCGGAAGACTTCATTACAATTATCAGTATCACATCGTTTAAAAATCACAAAGGCCGTCAACATCTGACGGCCTTTGATCATATATATAGCGATATGTGTCTTTTTTTATTTGCATTTTTCAATAAAAAATTGCTTAGCATCAGAATTGCCATATTTAGCTGCTTGCTCGCAGTTTGCGCAGGAAGTTCTATTATCTTTTAATTCAAAATACGCCAAACAACGCAAATAATAAGCTACATGATTTAATGAATCAATAGATAAAGCAATTGTGATATTATCTAATCCTTCCTGAATCCTTTTTAATCCAAGTAAACTCAGTGCCCTTTCACAATATAAATCAGGAAAATTATTTTTTAGAGATTTAGCCTTTTCGATATCCAATAAAGCTTCTGCATATTGCTTTTGAGAGTTTTTAGCAGATCCTCTTGCTAAATAAGCGTCTGAATATTTAGGATTAAGATCAATTGCTTTATTCAAATCAGGTATTGCCGAACCATAAAGTGGATAATATATATCTTTTTGGATTCCTCTATAATAATAGCCCTCTGTGTAATTCGGCTGCAAATCAATTGCCTTATTTAAGTTTTTCATAACTTCTGCAAAATTGTTTGTGGACACGGCTAAATAAGTTCCTTTATGAAGATACGCTGGCGCAAAGTCTGGATGTTTCTCAATAAGCAAGTCTAGCTGAGATATTGCTTCTTTATATTTATTTTGATTTACAAGATTTATAGCCTTGCTTAACATTTCATCTGGAGAATCATCATTGCAACCAAAACAAATAATGAAACATATAAAGAGGAATAGATATTTTATTGCGTTATATAAATAGCACATAACTTATGTCTTGATACTTGATACTTATGTCTTGATACTTTTTTTATCATTTAACAATAGTAAACTCCACACGTCTGTTTTGCTGACGACCTTCTGCAGTTGTATTTGGTGCAATTGGTTTTGTTAATCCGTAACCTGTTGCAGTTATTCTTTCTGCAAGCGCACCTTGTTTCACCAGGTAATCTTTAGCTGCTTTTGCACGTTTAGAAGAAAGATCAAGATTCATTTTTGCAGAACCAACATTATCCGTATGACCATCAATAGTAAGTTTATAATCTGTTTTACGTTTTAACAGATCGGCTAATGCATTAAGTGATTCAAATGATACCGGTTTGATTATAGCTTTTCCTGTTTCAAACTGAAGATTTTTCATCACCATCTCCATTACTACAGCTTCTTCCTGTGTAAGCTCAATTTTTATAGGTTCCACATCACGGATTATTGCTTTCTCTATTTTAACAGGACATCCCTGATTACTGAGAGGTCCAATTTCAAACGGACATTTATCTTTCGGATCAGGAATTTCATCACCATCAGAATCAGGACAACCATTATATATAAGCTCTCCACGTTTGTCAGGGCATTCATCTATCTTATCAATTATCTTATCACCATCACGGTCAGGGCAACCATTGAATTCCGGTGGACCAGCAACTGTAACACAGGAATCCTGTTTATCCATAATACCATCACCATCCGTATCAGGACAACCATTGAACTGTGGCAAACCCGGATCATCAGGACAATCATCTTTTGAATCTACAATATCATCATGATCCCTGTCAGGACAACCATTGAATTTAGGCAGACCTGCAATATCAGGACATGCATCATCTTTATCCTGCACATCATCTCCATCACGATCCGGGCATCCTTTAAATTTCCATATTCCAGGTATTTCGGCACACTGATCGTTTTTATCTGACACATGATCATTATCCTTATCTCTTTCACGCAGATTTAATATGCTGAATTTAATTCCTGCATACACATCCATCCCATATAAATCACTAACGCCAAGTAATGTTCCCAGTTTATCCGTTCCAAAAAATAAACTTCCGATACGCACAGCAAAACCAAGCCGCGTTGCATCATCATGAAAATCAACAAATGAAACAGGCATACTTATATCGAGCCATTTACTTTCATAACGTGGTGCGAAGGAAATTATATTGGCACGTTCCACACCTGGTTTGTTATTGTGATTAAAGCCACGGATGACATTTGCATTCAGGTAAAATCGTTTATATATATTCCAGTCAACCTGAATGCTCCATGCAGCAGGTAATTCCATCAGGAAGGATGTTTTGGTATTCTTAAAAGAAACTTCTCTTGCATTTTCATCAAAGAATAGTGGATTAACAAATGCACCTGCAGTATCAACAGTACCGAATCCATAAAATATGGAACTCACTGTACTGTCGAAGTCAAGTTGATTATCAAATTTATCGGTGTTGTAATCAGGGTAAACATTCAGGTCGTTGGTAGAGTTGATATTAAACACACGGGAATTATTTTTATACTTTATTCTACCCATATCAATTAACGATGCACCAATGCGGAGTTTATATTTATTCACTTCCGGATCTTCCTGTTGTTCACCATCCATTTCATAAGTGTAGGACGATGGATTATTTCTCCACTCATATATAAAGCCTAAATCCCATCCGAAACCACTGCCATTAATCAGCCGTTCATCAGCATTCCCTTTTCCATCAAAAGTATTCCAGCTCACACGTCCGTATTCAAATTTAGAAGGACCGAAAATCATTGTGCTGTCATCAGCAACGTTAAAATATATATCAGCATCACGCACATAAGCAGCAGTAATTCCTGCAAGATATTTAAGAGTTGCAGCTGCTTTAAAAAGATGTCCGTTCTGATTGTGGAAAACTGTACCGTATGTAAAACCATATTCCTGCCATGCCATTGCATCAAACAAAAAATTACGCGCACGGAACTGACGTGGGTCTCTGGTAAATAAAGTAGAATCTTCCAGCTCCGTATAACTGTAATGTGCTGCTTCAGGCAATACATCATTTACACTTATAGCACCACGCAACTGCCAGGTTACTGCAAACGAATGTATTTTATTTACCCGGAACATCACACTCGGTCCCATTGCAGAAAACATAGCATTAATGTTCTTCTTATCAACATCACCACGAATAAAATCGTCGAGATATTCTTTTGCATCAACTCTGTCAATAACATTTGTAACACCAATCAATCGCAGTTTTTTCTTTGGTATAAAAAGATAATCATTCTCCACAGAAAATCCTGCGCTGAGAACATTGATGTCAATTTTAATTCTTGAATCAACAATGTTGGAAGGATTAATTCCTAACCCTTGAAGACCCGCATAATTGGAAGGCCTGATTCCAAGCATTTCCTGCGCCTTTGTAGTGGTGCAAAGGAATACCAGCATTACAAACAGGTATTTTTTCATAGATTGATGGTTTGATGTAGGTAAATATAAATGAATTCCTATTACACAAATCACAGTTGTTATTTTTGCCTGTTACTTCTTTGTTATGTTTTAATTTTACTGCTGATGGCAATACATATTATTCCTTTTTCAGAAGAGCTGGCAGATGATTTCAGAGAGCTTAACCTGGCCTGGATCAGGAAGTATTTTAAGGTAGAAGAAGAGGATAGCAGGATGTTGAATTATCCGGCTGAACTCATTATTAATAAAGGTGGGTTTATTGTTTTTGCAGTGGATGAAAAAGTGATTGTTGGTACGTGTGCATTGATTAAAGTGGACGACAACTGTTTCGAACTGGCAAAGATGGCCACCCGTGAAGATTACCAGGGAAGAGGAATTGGTTACAGCATGGGTTTAGCATTACTTAAAATAGCTGCTGATGCCGGTGCTGAAAAAGTAATGCTTGATACAAATAGTTCGCTTAAGGCAGCTTTACACCTCTATGAAAAACTGGGATTTAAATATATTCCTGTTGCAAAGGAACAGCAAATGCGTTATGAAAGAGTGGATGTAATGATGGAAATAATTTTGAAATGATCGGGTTTTCTATCTTGAATAATACACTTGTTATGAATGAATAAATAGTTGTCTTTTTTTAATATTTGATGAGGTTTTCTTTTTTAAATGCCTGAAAAGATTACATTTGAACAACTTAAAACCGACCTTATGAATAGAACCACTACGTTATCAGCATTGGTATTCATCTTACTCTCTATAAAAGGTTTTTCTCAGGTTCCTTATATGGTTGATGATTGTTTTCAATCAAGTGATGCACAAACTACATTTATGTCAACTCTGGATCTTGTAAATGATAATGCCGATCTTATGGAATGGTCCGGCACAGGGTGGAATGGTTCATGGGTAAATAGTTATATCGGAATTCCACCACCATCAAATCATATCGGTTGCAGAGCGGTTTTTTTAGGCAGTGGAACTTTGTGGACTGCACCTGGTGAAGGATTCGGAATACGTCTTAGTCAGGCCTTATCTGCAGGTGAAACTTATACTTTTTATTTTACTTATGTGAGTCATGGATGGGGATCTAACGGTAGTTTCAGTCCTATTCTCTCTTCCGGAAGTGCTCCGGTTTTCGGAAGTGATATATATATAATGAATTTACCTGCTGTAGGATTTAACTGGGAAACTAAGAGTGTTACTTTTATTGCTGATGCTTCTCACGCCGGGCACAGCTGGTTATTTTTAAAAACAGATCCATCAGTATCATCAGGACTGATCAGTTCTTTCTGCAAAGATTGTTCAACCATTTCTGCAGGAATCAATCAACACAATGGAAATATAATTACCACTGTTTTTCCGAATCCTGCTTCTACAACTTTACATCTTCAAATTGATAAGGCAAAGTTGAAGCATGTTACTTATGAAATCTGTTCATCTTCCGGTGCAGTTATTATGTCAGATGAATTTGCAGATATTTCTACATCAGAATTGGAAAAGTCAATTGATATTTCTGCATTGAATGAAGGTAGTTATTTTATAAGGATTATTGCTGATGATGCAGTGGAGATAAAAAGTTTCGTGAAAGCAGGGAACTAAAAAAGGGATACTTAATTCAGCATCCCCTTATCTAACAACAAACATAACTAAACTTCTATTCAAGTATTTTTTCAACTACTTTATTCATAAAGTTGCGGAATTTGCTTCTGTGTTTTGTTTCTCCGCAGGTGGTTGAATAAGAGAAGCAGGTATTATATCCGTTCGAATTATTTTCTTTTATGTCAATTACCGGCTCATCATTAATTCCGGCGGATGAATAAGAATAAGTATAACCCGGATAAGAATAATTATATATATAACCGGTATTGTCATCTGTATCTATATCAACACCACTGGTTTTTTTACGTGATTTAATATTCTTTCTATTGTTTTTCTCTGTTTCGATTTTAATATCCTTTAACTGCTTTTGAATTTCTTCCATCCGCATTTCAAATTCTTTCTGATCAAAATGAAATTCCATTGCTTTCTGAAGATTCTCTTTTGCATTCTCCAACTGCTCCTTTACATCTTCCATACGTTCATTGAGATCATTGTTAAAGTTCACATCAAAGTCAGGCATATCGAAATGGAAATTGAAACTGCTTTCATCAGGCATTGGTGGCATTGGTGGCATCGGAGGTATTGGTGGTACCATTGGCAAATCATCCGTTAAAGGCATGGGTGGTGCAGGAGGCGCAGGTGGTGGTGGTGGTGGTTCAGGAGATGTCATTCCGTTCATCTGCATAAAAGCATCCAGTGTTGCAGGATCAGCATCAATAAACGTAGTATCAATTATGGTTTTTTTACCATTTTCTTCAGTAACAATTCTAATGGTTGTTTTTTTTGAAGAAGGACGTTGTTGTGCATTCAGATTAATGCAGGATGCAGTTACAAGTACTGACATCATTAAAACAGATTTTAGTCGCATGATTGTTTGTTATAAGAGTTCAATTATAAGAAAGAACAGAAAGTATTTAGTAGTGTGAAGCAAATATACTTTGCATGGATACTGTGCGGGTTAATGCGCCGTTAATAGGGGTTAATGAAAGGTTAATCGTAATTATTACCAGCTGCAGAAGAACTACTTTTGAAAACATTTTTATGACAAGGAAACGATTCAATATTATTTTATGCCTGATGACTGCTGCTCTTACAGGCATCATTTTACTGCAGGCTTATTGGATCCGTCATGATGTGATTTTGAAAAACCACCAGTTCGACCAGAGTGTTAAACAGGCACTCATTTCTGTAGTGGATAAAGTGGAGCGAAATGAAAACATGCGCATTGTTGCAGGAAATCTTCTGGCCGAACAGGATACATCATGGGTACAGCAGGAGTGGCTGGATACTACTATTAACAGCATGGTGGATTTGTATTTACCCGGACCACCACCTCCTCCGCAACCAACGCCTGAAGCAATGGAAGAAGTGCATGAACGCATGGAATCTTATTTCCGGAAATTAAAAAGAAATCCCCGTGATCTGGAGGGTGTTCATTCTCCGTATCCTGATATGGACTCCACTATTAATATCAAAATAGAAAAGGATGTTCAACAGAAAGAAGTGATTGCAATACAGATGAGGAGATATCATTCGCAAAAAGATTCACTCACTTTTATTACAGAGCAACGTGTAAAATCAAAATTACGCAAGCTCAATAATATGATGCAGCGTTTCACCTTCCAGGTAATTGATCCGGAAGAAAATCCTTTAAAGCGTGTTTCTGCCAGAGAGCTCGATTCTATTATATATATGGAACTGGCGGAAAGAAGTCTGCCACGCAATTTTAATTTCGGAATTAAACAAGCCGGCACCGACAGTTTATTGTTTGTTAAAGATGCGGATGGGAGAAAAGATTTACTGGAGACAGGTTATATGGCCAACCTTTTTCCGAATGATGTTTTCAATCGTGATGATTTGTTGTTACTCTATCTGGGAGATAAAATAAATTATATATTGATCAGCTTGTGGCCCATGTTGCTGAGTTCGTTTTTGTTTTCTATGATTATTATTCTCGTTTTTGCTTATACCATGCATACCATTCTGAAACAGAAAAGAGTGGCTGATATTAAGAGTGATTTTATAAATAACATGACGCATGAGTTTAAAACACCTATTGCAACAATTGCCATTGCCAATGAAGCGATAAAAGATCCACGTATTCATTATGATAATGAGAAACTGGAATTTTATACCACTGTTATTAAGGATGAAAATGAACGCATGTTAAAACAGGTGGAGAATGTTTTGCAGATGGCACAGATTGATAAAGGTGAATTAACCTTACGCAAAGAGCCTATTGATATGCATGATGTTGTTAAGCGTGCAATTGGTAAAGTGATGCTGCAGTTGGAACAACGTAATGGAATACTGGAAAGCGAATTCAATGCAACAGATTTTATGGTGAACGGAGATGGTAATCATCTTTTAAATGCAGTAATCAATCTGATTGATAATGCCAATAAATATTCACCTGAAAATCCATATATAAAAGTAGCAACTGCTAATGTGGGTGAGATGCTGTTAATTACTGTAAAGGATAATGGTATTGGCATGAGCAAAGAAGTGCAGCGTAAAATATTCGAAACTTTTTTCAGAGCACAAACCGGAAATATACATGATGTGAAAGGGTTTGGTTTGGGACTGAGTTATGTAAAAGCAATTGTTGAATCGCATGGAGGAACTATTTCTGTGCGCAGTGAACAGGATAAAGGAAGTACCTTTACTATTGAATTACCAACGATTAAATAAAATGTAACATGTTAAAAATGAAAGCTAAAATTCTGCTTGTTGAAGATGATCCTAACTTTGGTAATGTTTTAAAAAATTACCTGGAACTGCAGGGATATGATATCCATTTAAAACGTGATGGAGTAGAAGGGCTCGAAGCATTTATGACAAAGAAGTATGACTTATGCATTCTCGATGTAATGATGCCGAAGATGGATGGTTTTACTCTTGCAGCAAACATAAGAGAGAACAATAAACAGGTGCCGGTTATTTTTCTCACTGCAAAAGGAATGAAAGAAGATATGCTGAAAGGTTATCGTTCCGGTGCTGATGATTATTTAACAAAGCCATTTGATACCGAAGTGCTGCTTCATAAAATTGATGTAATACTTCGTCGTGCACTGGGTATTTCCGAGCTGGAAGATCAGGCATCATTTACAGTTGGCAAATATCATTTTGATTATAAGATGCGTACAATCAGTGATGGTGAACAAAGCAGTACGTTATCACCTAAAGAAGCAGAATTACTGCGATTGCTTTGTATGCACATTAATGATTTGCTTCCACGTCAGAAAGCTTTGAAATTGATTTGGGGAGATGATAATTATTTTAACGGAAGAAGCATGGATGTTTTTGTAACGCGTTTGAGGAAGTATCTGAAAGATGATCCTTCCATTGAAATAAATACGTTACACGGAAAAGGAATCCGTTTGATGGTTAGCTGATTTTTGCAGGAACTTTATTAATGATTTCCACTATACGGTGACATAATACACTGGGTGGTTCTGTTGCAGTTTCGATAGTGTATTGTGCTGCTGAATAAAATTTTTCTCTTATGGGTAACTGGTTCAATATATATTCCATCAGTTGTACATCACTTAATGTTGCAATCAAGGGACGGTTTTTCTTACCAGGCATTAAGCGGTGAAACAATGTTCCATGATGTGCTTTCAGAAATATCACTATACCGTTATTCAGCATCCACTCCATATTATCATTAATACACGGACAACCACCACCAACAGCAACTACTGTTTTATTGGTATCACACAGTTCACGTAAAGTTGCTGCTTCTAAATGGCGGAACTCATCCTGGCCATCATCTTTAAAAATACCGGCAATTGATTTACCTGCTTTCAACTCCACCTCAGCATCCAGATCAATATATGAAAAACCCGTTTTACTTGAAACCAGTTTACCAGCCGTAGTTTTACCTGCTCCCATAAAACCAACCAGAAATACCAGCATAAGTTATTTATATATATTAATTACTTTTTATAAAAACGCATTTTATAATCACAATCCACTATACCTTTCGAAATATCTGTCAATCTTCCTTTCAGCAATCTTTTCTTTAACGCAGTTACTTTATCAGTAAATAAAATTCCTTCTGTGTGATCGTACTCATGTTGAATAACACGTGCAATCCATCCATCAAACTCTTCTTCATACTCATCAAAATTTTCATCCATATAACGCAGGTAAATAGTATCCTTCCGCGTAATATCTTCCCTCACACCAGGTATGCTTAAACATCCTTCGTTAAACTTCCATGGATCACCATATTCTTCCAGCATTTCTGCATTGATAAAAACTCTTTTAAAACCATCAGCATTTTTATCATCCGCTTTAAAAGGTGTTGCATCAATTACAAAAAGACGAATGGAAAGTCCAACCTGTGGTGCTGCCAGTCCAACACCCTGCGAATGGTACATTGTTGCAAACATATTGTCAATAATGTCCTCCAGTTTCGGATAATCTTCTTTAATGCGTGCTGCTTTCTTTCTGAGCACCGGGTCGCCATAAGCTACAATCGGGTAAATCATCTCTGTTTCTGTTCCATCCACCACTGCAGTATTATAGTGGCGCTTATTTTATCAATTACACTTTTATCCTGTCGCGTTTTTCTGCTTTGTCCGCTTTCCAGTAAACTCTTTGTAGCCATCATGGAAGTAAACCGTTCATCAACACGATGTACAACTGCTCCAGGGATCTTTTTCTGAAGTTCACTGATAAATTTTTCAATCAGCGGAACAATCAATGCATCCGTATTATCCAGGTGACGTGGAATTCCAATCACGTAAGCAATTACATTTTCCTTAACTGCATATCGTGAAATATAATCCAGCGCTTCTGTTGTGGGTACTGTTGTAAGAGCTGTAGCAATGATTTGCAGCGGATCGGTAACTGCAAGACCTGTTCGCTTTGTTCCGTAATCAATTGCCATCACCCTTGCCACGCCGCGAAAATAGTTAGTTTTGGCACATAATAGAATGGAAAAAAGTGCTGAGTGCTGAGTGCTGGGTGCTGAGGGAAAGAAAGTTATTTATACTAGATACCAGCTACCCGATACCCGATACAAACTAACTATTGTTCATGAAAGAGATCATTGAAAAAGCCTGGGAGAACCGGGAATTATTGAAAGAAACAACTACGCAACAGGCAATTAAAAATGTTATTGAAGAGCTGGATAAAGGCAGATTGCGCATTGCCGAACCTGTTGCTGATGGCTGGAAAGTAAATGACTGGCTGAAGAAAGCAGTGATTCTTTATTTCCCGATTATGCAGATGCATACAATTGAAGTAGGTCCGTTTGAGTTTCATGATAAGATACCACTGAAAAATAATTTT
>JBDTVD010000110.1:0-10311 GCA_040007375.1 Bacteroidota bacterium
CCCGAATTAATTTATAATTTATAATTTATAATTTATAATTCCCTTTTACATGTTTCTTCTGTACTGTCCCCCAACTTCAAACAAGGCATTTGTAATTTGTCCGAGTGAACAATACTTCGATGCTTCCATCATGCTTTCAAACATGTTTTTATTTTGAATTGCAGTGAGCTGCAGATCGCGTAAAAGCTTTGGTGCTTTGTCTGCGTAACGTTTATGTAATGCTTTCAGTGTTACAATCTGCTGTTCCTTTTCTTCTGTTGTTGCACGAATAACTTCTTTCGGTAAAACAGTTGGTGATCCCTTACTGCTTAAAAAAGTATTTACACCAATGATCGGATATTCTCCTGTATGTTTCAATGTTTCATAGTACAAACTTTCTTCCTGGATCTTTCCACGCTGATACATGGTTTCCATTGCACCTAAAACTCCTCCACGTTCTGTTATTCTGTCAAACTCCAGCAACACTGCTTCTTCAACAAGTTCTGTAAGTTCTTCAATGATGAATGAACCCTGTGTTGGATTTTCATTTTTTGCAAGTCCTAATTCTCTGTTGATGATTAACTGAATGGCCATTGCTCTTCTTACACTTTCTTCTGTTGGTGTAGTGATGGCTTCATCGTATGCATTTGTATGAAGTGAATTACAATTATCATATATAGCATATAAAGCCTGCAATGTTGTTCTTATATCATTGAAATCAATTTCCTGTGCATGCAATGATCTTCCTGATGTCTGAATATGATACTTCAACATCTGTGAACGCTCATTCGCATTGTACTTTAACTTCATTGCCTTCGCCCATATCCTTCTTGCAACACGACCAATCACTGCATACTCAGGATCGATTCCATTACTAAAGAAAAAACTCAGATTGGGAGCGAATTTATTTATATCCATTCCACGACTTACATAATATTCTACATAAGTAAATCCATTAGCTAATGTAAATGCAAGTTGTGTTATAGGATTTGCACCTGCTTCTGCAATATGATATCCGGAAATAGAAACAGAATAAAAATTACGGATGTTATGCTGAATGAAATAATCCTGCATATCTCCCATCAATCGTAAAGCAAATTCCGTAGAAAAGATACAGGTATTCTGAGCCTGATCTTCTTTCAATATATCAGCCTGAACAGTTCCTCGTACAGATGCAAGTGTATCAACTTTAATTTTATTATATATATCAGCAGGCAGCACCTGGTCACCTGTAATTCCAAGCAACATTAATCCAAGACCATCGTTACCTTTTGGAAGATCACCTGTGTAACGGGGCTGTTCTGTTCCTTTTTGTTTGAAAATGGAAGTAATCTTTTCCTTGATTTCCTTCTCCAGTCCGTTCTGCTTTATATATAACTCACATTGCTGATCAATTGCAGCATTCATAAAAAATCCGGTAAGCATTGCAGCAGGACCGTTTATTGTCATGCTTACAGAAGTTGCAGGATGTGAAAGATTAAAGCCGCTGTATAATTTTTTTGCATCATCCAGACAACAGATGCTTACACCACTGTTACCCACCTTACCATATATATCAGGACGATAATCAGGATCGTGACCATAAAGAGTTACTGAATCAAAAGCAGTTGACAACCTGTGAGCAGGCATATCAAGTGATACATAATGAAAACGTTTATTCGTACGTTCAGGACTTCCTTCACCGGCGAACATTCGTGTAGGATCTTCACCTTCTCTTTTAAAACGGAATACACCTGCAGTAAAGGGAAATTCTCCGGGAACATTTTCCTGTAAAATCCACTGCAGCTGATCTCCCCATGCACGGAATTTCGGAAATGCAACTTTTGGAATGCGTGTATGGCTTAACGACTCCGTATATGTCTGAAGTTTTAATTCTTTCTCACGAACTTTAAATTTGTAAAAATCTTCCTTATATAATTTTGCTTTCTCCGGAAACTCTTCCAGCATCTTTTTATTTCTTCCATCGAAGTTTAAGAGGAGTGCTGAGTACTGGGTGCTGAGTGCTGAGATTAAATTTTTGTCTGCAGATTCATCGGATTGCAAATGACGGATGGTTTCATCAATAGCATAAAGTTTCTGCGCAATATTGCTTTGATCCGAAACCCACTTATCATAACCTCTGTTATTCTCGGAAATTTCTGCAAGATAGCGTGTGCGTTGTGGCGGAATGATATATATCTTTTCCGACATTTCATCTGTGATATGAAAATCACTCTTCATATCAATTCCGGTTTTTTCCACCAGTTTATCCATCACCGTTTTGTACAGACGATTCATTCCCGGATCGTTAAACTGTGATGCAATAGTTCCGAAAACAGGAAGTGATTCATCTGTTGCTTCCCATAACTGATGATTTCTTTTATATTGTTTTTTTACATCACGGATTGCATCAAGTGCACCACGTTTATCAAACTTATTTAATGCAATTACATCAGCAAAATCAAGCATATCAATTTTCTCCAACTGTGTTGCTGCACCATATTCAGGAGTCATCACATACAAACTCATATTACTATGATCTGTAATTTCTGTATCACTCTGACCAATACCTGATGTTTCCAGAATTACTAAATCAAAATTTGCGGCCTTAACAATATCAACTGCTTCACGCACATATTTTGAAAGTGCAAGATTACTCTGACGTGTTGCAAGAGAACGCATATACACTCTTGAATTATTAATAGCGTTCATGCGTATTCTGTCTCCTAATAAAGCTCCACCGGTTTTACGTTTTGATGGATCAACAGAAATAATAGCAATTGTTTTATCTTTAAAATCAACTAAAAATCTCCTTACCAATTCATCTACCAACGATGATTTTCCTGAACCACCTGTTCCAGTAATTCCTAACACAGGAGCTTTACTTTCTGTTGCTGCTTTTTTTATTTCAGTATAATAGCCATCAAACTCATCAGGATTATTTTCAGCACAGGAAATTAATCGTGCAATTGCTTTATGATTATTATGATCGAGTTTTTTTACTTCACCATTTAAATTAAAACCAGTTGCGAAATCACACTTCTGCATCATATCATTAATCATTCCCTGCAAACCCATCGATCTTCCATCATCAGGATGATATACACGTGCAATTCCGTAATCCTGTAATTCTTTTATTTCTTCCGGAAGAATTGTTCCGCCACCACCACCAAAAATTTTAATATGACTGCTGCCACGTTCTTTCAACAGATCGAACATATATTTAAAATACTCCATATGTCCACCCTGGTAACTGGTGAGTGCAATGGCATTTGCATCTTCCTGAATAGCACAATTCACCACTTCCTGTACACTTCTGTCGTGACCCAGATGAATTACCTCTGCACCTGTACTTTGAATAATCCGGCGCATAATATTTATAGAAGCATCATGGCCATCAAAAAGTGAGGCTGCTGTTACAATGCGGATTTTATTTTTGGAGATGTAAGGGAGTGGACTATTCACAGAATTTGTATTAGTGCCACAAATTTAACCAAAAAGTGCAGGGAAGGGGATAATGGTTAGGGATTAGGGACTAGGGATTAGGGACTAGGGATTAGGGGGTAGTGAACAGGGAAAATTTGAAGATTTGAAGATTTGAAGATTTGAAAATTAAATTATGTTTCAGATGATAATTTTACGACTCAAAATCATACTCCGAACTCCGAACTCACAGCTCACCACTATATATCCATCTTCTTTTTCACTCCCTTCCATAACTTACGGAAAGCTTTACTTGCTTCTTCACTCGGACGTTTGAAAGTAAGTGGTGCACGATAAATTCCCATCTTCTCCACTTCGGAGCTATAAGGGATCAGCACACTTATGGTTTCCTTAAACTTACGTGCAAAGTCGCGGCTGATTTCATTATGCAGTTTCTTTCTTCTCTCAAACATGCTGAAAAAAGGAATCAGCTTATCCTTATTTAAACGATGAGAGGAAAAATAATCGAGAATCTGCTCATAGGTTCTTACAGTGAGTGTAGTAGGAACAACAGGAACCAGAATAAAATCAGAATTGCGGAAAATATTTTCGGTTAAGAGCGTAATATTCGGTGGACAATCCAGAATTACCAAATCGTACTCACGTTTTATTGGCTTAACAAAATCGCTTAACCAACGGCTGGAGTCTTTCAGATCATTCAGATATAATTCAATCTTTCGGTAATCGCTGTTAGAAGGCAGGATATCCAGATTCTCATAACCGGAATCGCAAATATTATCAGCAATATCGTAATTACCTTTTGCCATTCGCTTAACAGCATTGGCATCTGCTTCACCGTCCAATCCAAAATAAAAACTGCTGGCGGCCTGGGGATCCATATCAATCAGCAATGTTTTATAACCTTCAGCAGCTGCGAGGTAAGCAAGATTCACTGTGGTAGCGGTTTTACCTACTCCTCCTTTCAGGTTGTAAATGGCAAGTAGTTTCATAAATCTTTGAGTTCTGGGTTAATATTTATAGAGGTGAATTTCTGAAAACAAGATTAGCAAAAATAGCACATATTTCAAAGGTAGAGATTTGAAACTGACCAACCTTTCTTGCTCCGGTCATTTCTATTTTGAGGCACCAACCTTCCCGAATTCTAAGCCACAAGTCCCTTTCAGGGTGACAAAAGGGAAGAGGTTTTAAGGAGAGAAGTTTCTCATTCATAAACATCATAAGTATTCAACATTGGATTCAACTCTTTAATCATTGCCAGCTTATAATCTCTTTTCATAAGTTTGATTTCCTTTTCTCTTTCGATTGCGATGTTAATGTCTGTGTACCTTTCAAAATAAATCAACTTATAACAATAATTTTTCCCTGCAAATGATTTAGCATTTCCCTTGTTCGCTTTGTGTTGCTGCATACGTATGTTCAGATCATTTGTAACTCCAGTGTATAAAACAGTTTTACCGGGATTTGTGGTGATATAGACAAAGTAGTTATGATCTCTATCCCGAAACATATTCAAATATAGTAAAACAGAAAATTCAATCCATTCCTGCACTCTGTGTGTCATCCTGAAAGGAACTTGTAGCATAGTAACACGGATACCCGAAAAGCAACTGAGTACATTCGAAGCATTCAAAGGTTTTGAAACTCAATCCGTCTCTTGTCATCCCGTAGGGAACCTGTGGAATAGCAACACCGGTGTCAGGCTAACAACACAGTTTGTCCGGAGCACACAGCTTGAAAGAAAAGAATGTTCAAAAGAAGAATAATTTTTTCCAACGCTCAATATGATTCTGCCTAGTTTTGGCCACTCATTTTGAACTGATGTTCTTCGTTGCCTCCAAAATACTTGACTTTATAACGAATCCGCTTTCCTGGATATTAATAACGCTGCTTCTTTCTGTTTTTTTGAAGAAACCAGGTCTTAAAAAGAGATTCCTGCTGGCAACCGTATTTATGCTGCTCTTCTTTTCCAATCCGTGGATTACCAACAAAGCTATTTCAGCATGGGAAATAGATCCGATTAACAGCAACTCCATTACAGAAATTTACGATGTGGGAATTGTTCTTGGTGGCAGCATGAGATATTACGACAATACTACGCAACGTGTTGTTTACAGCAGCAGTGTTGATCGCTTACTACAGACAATTGATTTATACCATCGTGGAAAAATTAAAAAGATTCTGTTATCAGGTGGCTCCGGTTATGTAAATTTTCCTGACTGGAAAGAATCTGTTTTTCTGAAGAAAGTGCTGGAACAATGCAACATTCCGGAAGGTGATATTTTAATGGAAAATAATTCGCGCAACACAAGAGAAAATGCTTTGGAATCAGCAGCTGTTTTGAAGAGTGGAACTTATGGAAATCGTTTTCTGCTGATCACCTCTGCAACACATATGCGGAGATCACTTGCCTGCTTTGATAAAGTGGGATTAAAACCTGATCCTTATGCTGTAGATGTGCGTTCAGGTGTCGACATGTATACACTTGATAAATTAATTATACCGGATACTGAAAATATCAGCAACTGGGATATACTTATCCATGAATGGCTGGGAATGCTGATGTATAAAATGGCCGGATATATATAATCACATTTCAATAAATAGAAATTCTTAATCATTATAAAATAAACTTCTGCTGTCACATGAAAAATTTATCTCTAACATTAAATATATTATTAATTATTGCTGTTGCTTTTCTTTACTACAAAGTTTATTCAGTAAAAGAACAGGCACCAATTATTCATTCCTCTGCAACTACTAAAAATGCAGCAATTGTTTATGTAAACTCCGATACGTTGCTTGATAATTATCCTCTCTTGAAAACAATGGAGAAAGTATTCAACAGTAAACGTGACAGTGTTGACAGAATACTTGCAGCAAAAGATAAATCGTTAAAGCAGGAGTTTGCAGATTTCCAGAAACGTGCTGAGACAATGCCACAGGAACAGGCTCAGCAGGAGTATAACGGATTCATGCAAAAGCAACAACAACTGGAAGCACTTCGTGATGGTTTATTAAAGAAGCTGGGAAGTGAACAGGAAAGTATGCAGGACAGTATTCATAATAATCTGGAAGCTTATTTAAAAGAATTTAATAAAACGAAAGGTTATGAATTTATTTTGAGTTACCAGCGTGGAAGTGGAATTTTATTAGCTGATGATTCACTGAATATTACTAATGAAGTTTTGAAAGGAATTAAGGAAGAGAAGTAAAAGTATCATCTCAATTACTTTACAAATTTCGAAGTCGTTATTTTTTTATTGCTGATAGATTGAAGTGAATATATTCCCGGATTAAGATTGCTGATGTCAAGATCCAATGAATTAATAAAACCCTTTTCAAGTTCGCCTGTTGAATTATATATTCTTATTTCAAATGGTTCTGTAATTCCAGGTATTCTTAAATTCAAACGATTAGATGCAGGTACAGGATAGATATTTGTTGATTCATTTTTATAGTCCTTAATTCCAACCTGTCCATTAATAAACCTGAGCATAATATCACGCATAACGCTACCCGATTCTACTCCATTCCGGAACTCAATTGCCTTCACCACCATTACGGCCATTTGTATATATTCAGGAGTGAATGTTACAACTCCATTAAAAATGTTTAATGCAACAGTTGGTGACACTCTAAAAAAATTAAAACCGCAATAAATACCGGGTGCTGCATTATAAGATAAAGTATCAAAATGATTTGTTCTTGCCTGAATCAGTTCGTAAACAATACTGTCACCATCTATTTCTGTAACTGAATTATTATGTAAAGCTGGCGCAAACAGGCATTCTGCCAAAGAAGGCGAACTATTAAATTCAGGGGTGCTGTTATTGGGAAAATTTAGATTATCCAGAGTTGCTTCAACATACATATAATCACTATTCGGATTAGTTGTACATGATAGTGCCGCATTTCGACAGCATTCTGTGAAAGATACAATCCAATCATTTGAAGGCATCAATACTACTAGTCCTTCGTAGATGTATTCTTCAATACCAAATCCACCGGAACAGTTACCAGATATTCCCGATACACAATTGTTTGCAGCACCTGTAATTGAGACGCTGATCATGGAAAGAGGAATTGTATCTGGTGTTGGCATACTGCTATTTCTTACAGCCACCTTTAATGTTGTAGGAACAAAAACGCCAACACAATCACGATAAAAATAAAGTCTTATCCGGTATTCATCCACATTGTTGGTTTTCATTAGTGAAATCGATCCTCCAGAAGCATGTGAACCATATAAATTGGTAAAACGTATTAACAAAAAACATAATATTAATAGCAGTCGTTGGTTCATACTTTATCCTGACGTATAGTTTTTTATTTCCGTTGCATCAAAAAATAAATTCCATAAAAAAAGGGAAACTTTCGTCTCCCTTTCTCTCATCTAAAACTTATCATTTTTGTTTATTACCACCACCACCTTCTCTTCGTTCTTTAATACGTTCCAGCAGTTGACGTTTGAATTTTTCTTCTGCTCTGTACAATGCAGCTACTTTTTTTACTGGTAACACTTCTTTAAATTTTACGTGATACTGTTTCAACAGATCCAGTTCCTGCTGGCGTGATGCTATTTCTGAGTCAACCAGTTTCTCTACGTCTTTATCACTCATGTTTCCAAAATCATCTTTTGAATCTTTAAAGCGTTCTTTTCTTGTTTCCCTCAGCTTTTTCAACTCATCTGTATAAGCATTATATACAGGCCAGAATTTCTGCGCTTCTTCTGGTGAAAGATTTAATTCTTTGGTGAGAAAAGCAACTTTCATTGCTTCAATATTCTCTTTTCTTTCTTCCTGATTCATTCGCTGGCGTGGCTGTGCTGAAAGTGAAAAAACAATCAGGGTAAATAATACAGGAAGTAATGCTTTTAATGTTTTCATTTTTATCTTTTCTTTTATAATTCGCTTATTAATGTTTCTTCTGATACAGATTCCAGTATGGCATCTTCTTCTTTAGTGGTGGACTTCTGCGAATCAGCATCTATATAATCACTCATTGTTGATTCATCAAGATCACTTACCAGCCCTGAATTATAAATGTCATCATAATTCATGGATATATATTGTTGTGTATTACTTGCTTCACTTCCTGAACGGTTAAACCAGATGATTGCAAAAACTACTACTGCAAGTGCAGGAATTAATATCATTGGTTTTCTGAATAACAGATTCAGTTTATAGCTCCACGTTTTTTCTTTCTCTGCATTTATTCTGTCAATTAATGTTGAAGAAAATGTATCAAAATATCCATCAGGAGCCTTGAAGGGATCATTACCTGCAACACTTGCAAGAAACGGAGCATTCTCCAGCTCATCTTCCCATTCTTTATCTATATCATTTTTCATTTCGGCGATTTGGATGTTTATTTTCTTTTACGGTTTAACGTCCCGTTATATATTTCTCCACTTTAGCAACTGCATGATGATACGATGCTTTTAATGCTCCTACACTTGTCCCTAATATTTTCGACATCTCCTCGTATTTTATCTGTTCAAAATAACGCATGTTAAATACGAGCTTCTGTTTAGCAGGCAATGATTCTACAGCCTGTTGCAATTTTAATAAAAGTTGATCAGAATTTATTGGCGCACTGTTATCCTGTCGTGCACTCATCTCACCTTCTACATCAGTTGCCTGTAGAAAATATCTTTTCTTTTTATTCTTGAGGAAAGTAAGACATTCATTGGTTGCAATCCGGTAAAGCCATGTAAAAAGCTGGCTGTCTTCCCGAAATCCTCCGAGATTGTTCCAAACTTTTATAAAGGTATTCTGAAGGAGATCATTTGCATCATCATGATCAGTCACCATCTTTCTCACATGAGAATATAAACGTTGCTGATATTTCCTGACAATTAAATTGAAAGCAAAATGCTGTGTTTCCGCAACACGAAATTTCTCCAGCAATTCACTATCGCTGTATTCAGTCATACGTTTGGTTGCAATCACTAAGGCGAAGAGGATTATTGACTGTGTGACGCCGGGAATACATCATGGTTTAATGTGTCGGTTTGCAACAACACTATTGAAAAATTCTATGCCATCTCCAGACTCTTGCGTGCCATCACTTTCACTACTGCATCAACAATATTCTGCGTATCCAGTCCGTATTTTTTCATGAGCTGATCCGGAGTTCCACTCTCACCGAAAGAATCATTAACTGCAACATATTCCTGCGGTGATGGAAAATGCTGCGATAACACCTGTGCAACTGCATCACCCAATCCACCATTACGCTGATGTTCTTCTGCAGTAACTACACAACGGGTTTTACGAAGTGAGTTTAATATTGCAGTTTCATCAAGAGGTTTTATGGTGTGTATATTAATTATCTCCGCATCGATTCCCTTTTGTGCAAGGATCTCACCAGCTTCAATTGCTTTCCATACAAGATGTCCTGTTGCAATAATGGTTACATCACTTCCTTCATTCAGCATCACTGCTTTTCCAATTTCAAAAATCTGATCTGCTGGTGTAAAAACAGGAACTGTTGGTCGCCCGAAACGTAAATAAACCGGACCAAAATGTTTTGCAATAGCAATGGTTGCTGCTTTTGTCTGATTAAAATCACATGGATTAATAACAGTCATACCAGGAAGCATTCGCATCATTCCGATGTCTTCTAATATCTGGTGAGTTGCACCATCTTCACCTAAAGTAACACCTGCATGCGATGCACAGATCTTCACATTCTTGTGAGAGTAAGCAATCGACTGACGTATCTGATCATAAACTCGTCCTGTGCTGAAGTTTGCAAATGTTCCGGTGAAAGGAATTTTTCCGCCGATAGCTAAACCTGCTGCAATACCCATCATGTTTGCTTCTGCAATTCCAATCTGAAAAAAACGATCAGGAAATGTTTTTTGAAAAGCATCCATTTTAAGTGAACCTGTGAGATCTGCGCAAA
>JBDTVD010000111.1:0-10306 GCA_040007375.1 Bacteroidota bacterium
GAGTAGGATGATTCATTTCATATTTGATCTCAAATAACTCCTGACTATAGCTGTTTAGTTTAAATAATAAAAGAAGTACTGCCAATATGTATTTCATTTCAAAATTGATTAATATTTACTTTCGAAATTAATTGATGATTTATTTTTCAATTATTAGTTTACTTCTTCTCTAAATCCTTAATTCTTTCCTCCAGTTGCAATATATATAAATAAAGTTCTTCCATTTTTTGCAGTTGCAGTTGCTGCATTTTACCTACATCAAAACCATTTTCTTCTTCGATTTCTTTTGCTGATGGAATTCCGGGAAGGTGTTTATGTTTTTTGAAATAAGTAGATAATTCAGTAAAGGTTGTCAGGTCATAATTTTCTTCAAAAACATAATCCGGCCATGCACCTGTTGCGCGTACACGAACTTCACGGACGCCAATTTTTCCGTCTACGACAAGTTTATAAGTAGCATCCGGATTGATTCCTATTCCAACATTTCCATCAAAATAAGAAGAGCCGTTTATTGCTAACCTCACTCCTGTGGGAATGGAATATGTTCCAATGCCTACCTGTGCAGGGGGGCAGGTAAACAAAGAGGTAGCTGTGTTGTTCCACATCATGGGTTGCGCTCCTGTACAAGGTGCCGCAGTAAAACCATTATGTATAATACCACTATCATCCACATAAAGCATTCCACCGTTTCCTGTCATACCTGTTAATTTAATATTGCCATTTGATAACAATTTTATTCGCTCCTGGTTATTGGTTTTCATTATTAAAGCATTTGTATCCGTAGTTCCTATAAAACTGGTAGCTGGATTAACTCCTGCATTTCCACCCATCATCCAGTCATCACGGTCAGGTGCACTCATACTTACTCCTTCTTTAACAGTGCATCCATTTGCATCGGTAACAATAATAGAATAATCTCCAGCACTAATGCCTGTCCTGTCCAGCGTAGTTGTTCCATCTTCCCATAGATAAGTAAAGGGAGGTATTCCCTGTTCAATACTAACAGCTATTGCCCCATCAGAGCAAAAATGACAGGTAACGTTTCTGTCATTTGAATATATATGTTTAGTTAAACCTACAGTTAAAAATGGCTCTGGCTCCACAAGAGTAATTTCTGCATGTCCTCCAGCTCCTGAAGAGTCTGTTATTTCTACACGATAATAACCGGCAGCCAGGTTATATATATTCTTGGTAGTATCACCATTAGACCATGCATAAGAAAAAGGTGGAATACCATGACCTACCACATCTAAAACTATAGAACCGTTTCTACCTCCAAAACAACTGATATTAACATCGCCATACCATGAAGGTGTCCATTCAATTTCCATGTCCTGGGCGCAAATAATTGAGAATGATCCTGTAAGCAGGATAATAATTGCGAATAATTTGAGTAGTGTGTATTTCATTTGATTGATTTGTTAGATTTAGGGTATTGGATTTAATTTTACACGATAGGTAATACTTAAGGCGCAGGATTACTGCGGGTAATTTTTATTGGTAATATAAGTATTATTATTCTCTACAAGCAAATGTAAGTTTCTTGCCTACACAAATTGCAGTTGTGGTTTTAAAGCAGTATTTCCGTTGTTATGTCCAATTTCTATTCTGATGAAAAGGAGTGGTTGCTGGTTCAAAATTTATCAAATGCATTAAAAACGCATTGCTCGTGCATTAACGTTGCAAACACGGGCGAGTTGGGGCGTATGGTTAAGTGTAGATTAAAATTGAGCTTTAACTATTTTTCAAATATAGTAACAATTATTGCTGAAGCAGTGAGCTGGGTAAAAAATTACAAATCTGCTAAATAGCAATATGCTTCAGACTTAAAAAGTTATTCAAAACTTTTTTTGCATTTTCAAAAAGTGTAAATTAACTAACCTGTGTGGTTTCAATCACAGCAAGGTTCCTGAATGACAGTTTGAAGTTGGATTTACGAAGTACGATTTACGATTGTTTTTAAATCATGGTAATCAGGAGATCTTGCGCATCAGAGTTCAGACAATTTTTTCTCCGAACTAAATTACTCCGAACTAATCACTCCGAACTTTATCAGAAATCCACCCGCAACTGCATTTTCACATCGCTTTTATGGTTCGATGAAATTTCATCCAAACCAGAACCTACTACATCTTTATTATCATAAACAGTAGTTCCCCAACGGATCCAGAAATCAATATCTCTGGTAATTTTATAACGGATCATGGCATACATTCTCCGGCCTTTGTAATAGTAGGAGGGAATAGAAAATACTCCCGGAATATCACTTTCATATGCATAGATACGTGTATCATAATCGTCGGTATCAAAAATTGCATAACGTAATGCTGCAGTTATGGGGCTTCCCAGTTTGTTGAATTGAAGATCCTGGAATAATACTGTTCCGTTATTTATTGGTGAGCCTTCCACTTTACGAAGATTTAATTCAAACCTGCTCTGCATGGAAAATGAAGATGATATTTTATAGGAAGCATTTAAGCGGATATTCTGCTGACGTGCAACAACTAATTCATCAATGCGTGAATCACCTTTAAAATTTTCTTCTTTTTCCTGTTGTTTGAATCGTATATATAATACTGATTTGCGATTAGGAGTCCAGGTTAGCTGTGTAAGAAATTCATTTCCGTAAGAAGGTCCATCTACCTGGTATCGCAACCACGGGAACTGGAAAAAGTCAATGTAGCTGCTCCATGTTATTCCTTTTACCGGATTTAACGATAAGCCCATATATAATCCGCGTTCATTGGCATTATCACTTTCACGGAAAGCATTGTTATATATAATTTCATAATCTCTGCTGTAGTTACGATACATCAACGAAAAAGAAGCACGTGGATCCAGCGACATCATAATTCCGTTTAATGTTGCAAATGCATTGTTGCCTGATCGTGCTGACTCACCAAAGAAAAGTAAATTACGGAAGTTATAAGAGTAATTAACTCCAACATTAGAGAACTCTTTTCCGTTTACATCAAACTGACTGTATGCATCTTTATTTTTTTCAAGTGATGATCCATAGGTTGAATAAAATCCTGTAACACCAACTTCCAGATTTTCATTCAGGTAATTAAGATGTCCGCCAACCAGATCATTTTTCACAGCACCCTTTTTCTTCATTTCAGATTCTGTTCTGTGATAGCCATCTTCAGCAAATGAGGTAATAAGTATATCGTCATTAGTGGAATCAACAACACCTCCTAATGATGCATCAATATTCCGGTGACTGTAAAATGCATCCAGTGTTATTTTACCAAATGAATAAGATGCAGCTCCACCTCTGAGATAAGAAAATTCATTAACGGATGTATAAGGTCGAATGCCTGCACTATTTCTTTTTATATTTATTACATCAGAAGTTTTTCCTGTTGCCAATCCTGACCAGATTACCAATCCCTGTCCATATTTCAATTGATAATCACCCAGTGCAAGTGCTTTCAGTTTACCTTCTTTTAAAAAAATATGACCACTGTAAAAATCGAAACCATTTTTTTGTGTGCCATTAAAAAAATCTTCACCTGCATCTTTCTCACCGGTAACACCCACACTTAACTGGCTGCCGAAAGTAAAACGATAACGTGCATATAATTTATATGGATCACCCAGATAACGTGTATCACCTGGTTCATCTGGAGAAGTAAAACCTTTCTGTGTTTCAAGTACCTGTTGACTTCTTATAGTCAGTTGGTGTTTTCCATTTTTAAAAATATCAGAAAATCCACGACGCATTAAATCCGGTTCCGGTTTTACCTTTATATATTGTAACAGAGTTTGAATTGTCAGAGGATCAAATCCATTTATTGTCTGCAGTTCTTCAGCACGTAATAGCTTACCATTTTTACGGATGTGATAAAGTAGTGCTTCTGCCTGCAATTCATTCATCAATCCGGATTCCATCAATTCCTGGTAATCGGCATTATTTATATCGAGTGGATGTTGCCTGTAATAATTACGTTGAGTTTCCAGTTCTGTAAGATCAGCATCTTCGCCCGCAGTTTGTGCTGCATCTTCCAGTTTCTGTTGTTCAATAATATCTGTTTGTGCATACAACTGAGCAGAAAAAACGAATGCAAAAAATAATACAGCGAATAGTTTTTTCACGAGTAAGCTTTTTATACTGATCCGGTGATATATATAATTACGTGCGTACATAATTATTTCTTTTCAGGGAAACGGTATCCCAGTGAAATATGCGGAGTGAAACCCAACTGCGGATGGAATGCTGCTGCAATGTCGAGCTGGAAATCACTCAGGTCGAGTCCGAATCCGAAGCTGCTGGAGAATGGTTGTGTTGCAACACCTGCACGAAGCCAGAATTGTTTTACAGGATGATATTCAATTCCTGTTCTCATCAATGCTTTATCACCTGATGTTTTTTCCACCATCACTTCACCTCTGAATTTTTCAGAAAATAAATATCCTGCACCTAAACTAAAAACAGATGGAAGATCTTCTCCTGTTTCTTTTACCAGTTCTGATTGAGTAGGATTAGTAAGATGTGTTCCGAGCCATAAGTTGCGCACCAGGTTTACCTGCATTCCCAAATCAGCAGTAACAACAGATTTAGAACCGTATTCTTCACCAATATGAAATGAATGATAATTTAATTTCACTCCACCTGAAATACGCTCACTGAATTTTCGTGCATAGGTAAGTCCACCTGTTTGCTCATTAAAATCTTTAAAACCAAAGTAAGCCGCATTCACACCTATCACACCATATTTACCTGCAGGAATGGCAACTGCTAATCCATTTGTAGAAAGTTCTTTTAATGAATAGCGTTGTTCAAATGATAGTCCGGCCTGAGGTGATTTAATAAATGCAATTCCGGAAGGGTTGTGAAAAAGTGCCCAGACATCCTGGCGTGTTACTGCTGCATTAGCAAGTCCGGCCGGTGCTGCACCTGCAGTTATAATTCCATTTCCGCAGTAAGCAGAAAAGGGAATAATTAATAATAATAGCAGTAGAATTTTTTTCATTTACGGTTGCTTAATTTGATTTCATTATTTGCATCCTGAACTTTCTTTTTTAAAGATTCTTTATAAGCCACAATTTTTTTACGAAGAACAATATCAGAGGAACCAATAATCTGCGCTGCAAGTATTCCTGCATTCATTGCAGCATTCAAAGCAACAGTTGCAACAGGAACTCCATTTGGCATCTGCAATATAGATAAAACAGAATCCCATCCATCAATACTGTTTGATGATTTTACCGGAACACCAATTACAGGTAACGGAGTAATAGAAGCCACCATTCCGGGCAAGTGTGCAGCACCTCCTGCACCGGCAATAATTACACGCAATCCGCGCTTGTCAGCAGTTGCTGCATATTCAAACATTTTATCAGGAGTACGATGTGCAGAAACAATTGATATTTCGTAGGGAATATTCATCAGTTGCAGAAATGATGCTGCATCTTCCATTATGGAAAGATCACTTTTACTTCCCATAATTATTCCTACTATAGGTTTTACTGCCGATGTAATATTACTTTTCTTTTTAGGAACTGCCATATTTAATTACGAAGATAGTTATTCCGGAATACCATGATGAACTGTGCAAAATTTTATATATAATCGATTAAGAGAGACCAAACGATTTCAGCTTTGTGTTTTAACTTTCAAAAGACTTCTTACTTTTTCAGCAGTGAGAATTGCATCTTTTACCGAATCAGCAGTAATAGTAACATGTCCCATTTTCCGGAAAGGGCGAGTTTCCTTTTTTCCATACAGATGAATGTGTGTACCCTTCATTTTCAACACTTCTTCCATTCCTTCATAATACGCTTCACCACTATGTCCTTTTTCGCCTAACAGATTTACCATTACCGAATGAGAAATGATAGAAGTATCGCCGGGAGCAAGATTTAATATGGCTCGCAGATGTTGTTCGTACTGAGAAGTGTGATTGGATTCAATTGTATGATGACCACTATTGTGCGGACGGGGAGCAATTTCATTCACCAGGATGGAACCATCAGGAGTTACAAACATCTCCACAGCTAAAATACCAACGAGTTCCAGTTTACTGATAAGATTTTCTGCAATAGAAGTTGCTTCCTTCATTTGTGAATTGGTAATTTCCGCAGGAGAAAATAAATATTCTACCAGGTTTGCTTCTTTATTAAATACCATTTCAACAGCTGGAAAAGTACTGATCTCACCTTTCACATTTCTCGAAACAATAACTGCTATTTCTTTTGTAAAAGGAATACAATCTTCCACAACATAAGGACCTTCAAAAGTATTGGCAATATCTCCTTCAGTATTAATTTTACTAACTCCTTTACCATCATATCCGCCGGTCTGCATTTTCAGTATAACAGGATATGTTTTGATAGTTTCAGAAAGTTCTTTTTTCTCATCAACCAGAAAAAAAGGAGCCGTTGGTATTCCATTGCTGCGATAAAATTCTTTTTGCAATCCCTTATTCTTCACCATAGCCAGAATACCCGGCTGAGGATAAACAGGCAAACCTTCTGCTTCCAGTTTCAACAATGCTTCTGTATTTACATGTTCAATTTCCACAGTAAGCAACGATACCGTTTTCCCGAAACGATAAACAGCATCAAAATCATTGAAAGACTCATTCACAAACCGGTCGCACAGAAATCTGCAAGGTGCATTCGGATCAGGATCCATCACGGCAGTACTGATATTGAGATCGATGGTACGTTGAAGGAGCATCCGGCCAAGCTGTCCTCCTCCTAAAATGCCAAGTGTAAATCCGGTTCCGGAAAAATTCTTTTTCATGGGCAGCAATGATACTAAATTGATGAGAAAACAGGAACATCGGTTAGCTTCTTTCGGGTAGTATAAGAAGCAGGTGCTTTACCAATGAAAATCTCCTGCACAGGTAAATTTGCTATTTTCGCCTTTCGATACAAAAATATGGCAACAGTAAAGGTTCACGATAAGGAGTTTGAAACATTTATTAAGGCGGAAGATATTCAGAGGAGGGTTGCAGAAATGGCTTCTATAATTAATATCGAATACAACAATAAGCGTCCGTTATTTATAGGTGTTTTAAATGGAGCGTTGATATTTATGGCCGACCTTGTTAAACATATTTCAGTAGAATGTGAACTGGCATTCATTAAAGTTTCCAGTTACAGCGGATTGGAAAGCACAGGAAGTGTTAAAAATCTGATAGGATTAAATGAAAGCATTAAAGACAGACATATTATAATTATTGAAGATATAATTGATACAGGTGATACAGCAGTATATATAATTAATGAATTAAAAAAACAGGAACCTGCGTCGTTGAAATTTGCAACAATACTGTTTAAACCTGCTGCATTAAAACACAATATTAAACCGGATTATGCAGGGTTTGAAATTCCTACTGACTTTGTTGTTGGCTATGGATTGGATTATGATGGATTGGGAAGAAACCTCAATGATATATATAAACTGAAAGCTTAAAATACTTTTTGTAATTAAATTCCGAATTATGTTGAACATAGTTTTATTTGGCCCTCCGGGAGCCGGCAAAGGCACACAGTCTGTTCGTCTCACAGAGAAATATAATCTTGTTCATTTATCAACAGGAGATATTTTCAGGGCGAACATAAAAGGAGGCACTGAATTAGGATTAATGGCGAAGAGTTTTATGGATAAAGGCCAGTTGGTTCCTGATGAAGTAACGATAAGCATGCTGGAATCGGAAGTGAATAAACATCCTGGTGCAAAGGGATTTATTTTTGATGGCTTTCCACGTACACATGCACAGGCAGAAGCACTGGATACATTTCTTGCATCGAAAAGTTCGTCCATAAATTTAATGCTTGCACTGGAAGTGGATGAAGAAGAATTAAAAAAACGTTTGTTACTGCGTGGAAAAGATTCCGGTCGTGCTGATGATGTGGATCCGGCAGTTATACAAAAGCGTATTGATGTATATAATAATGAAACAGCACCTGTACAAAGTTATTACAGTGCAAAGAAAAAATATAAAGGCGTAAATGGAATTGGTTCAGTGGAAGAAATTTTTCAGAAACTTTCCGAAGCCATTGATAGCTTATAAATTTAGCAGATACTTTCTCTGTCGTTTAAAAATAATTATTATTTATCTACTGAATACATGTCGGGTTCCAATTTTGTTGATTACGTAAAAATATGTTGTAAGAGTGGTGCAGGTGGTGCAGGTTCTGTGCATTTTCATCGCGATAAAATGACAGATAAAGGCGGACCTGATGGAGGAGATGGTGGAAGAGGCGGACATATTATTGTGCGTGGTAATAAACAACTGTGGACATTGTTGCATTTGAAATACAGGAAGCATGTTCTTGGACAGGATGGAGAAGGTGGAAATTATGGTTTGCAAACAGGATCGGATGGCAAGGATGAAATTCTGGAAGTGCCATTAGGAACTGTTGCACGGGATTTTGAAACCAATGAAATTCTTTTTGAAATTGCAACTGACGGACAGGAAGAAATTATTGTTCCGGGTGGTCGTGGTGGAAGAGGAAATAATCATTTTAAATCTCCCACATTACAAACACCACGTTATGCACAGCCCGGTGATCCATCTATAGAAGAATGGAAAGTTCTGGAACTTAAAATACTTGCTGATGTGGGATTGGTTGGATTTCCGAATGCAGGAAAATCTACCTTCTTATCAGTAATTTCTGCTGCAAAACCAGAGATAGCAGATTATCCTTTCACCACATTAGTTCCTAACCTTGGAATGGTGCGTTACAGAGATAATAAATCGTTTGTTGTTGCTGATATTCCCGGAATAATAGAAGGAGCTCATGCAGGTAAAGGATTAGGATTACGTTTCCTTCGACATATTGAACGCAATTCTGTTTTGTTATTTATGATTCCTGCTGACAGTAAAGATATTATTGCTGAATATAATATTCTGATCAATGAATTGACGTTACACAATCCTGAGTTACTTCAGAAAAGAAGAGTGCTTGCAATTACCAAATCAGATATGCTGGATGATGAATTGGTAGCTGCAATAAAAAAAGAACTCCCATCAGATGTAATGAGTGATGGATACAAAATGCCTGTTAATTTTATTTCATCCGTAGCAAATAAAGGAATAAAGGAATTGCTGGATGTACTTTGGTCGGCAATGAATAATCAATCTTTTACATCTCTATAAATGCATTCCCTTATCCAGGCGGATTATCATCTTTTCGGAATTATAAATGGTAATAACGATGCACTGCTGGATTTTGTGATGTACTGGGCTTCCGATAAGTGGATATGGATTCCATTTTATATATGGCTTTTATATTTAGTGATTCTTACTCTGGGTAAAAAGATAATTTATTTTTTAGTGCTGATTGCAGTGATGGTTGCAATATCAGATCAGTTTTCAGTATATATAAAGTTTTATGTGCAACGGTTACGACCTTGTCATGATCCGTTACTTACCAATACCATTCACCTTATTAATGGCGAATGTGGTGGACGGTTTGGTTTTCTTTCTTCGCATGCATCCAACACCATGGCATTGGTAATTTTATTATTTAGCATACTTCCTGCAGGTTATAAATGGGTAAAGGCAGAATTAATTGCTTTTGTGATTCTGGTTGGTTATAGCAGAGTTTATCTGGGAGCACATTTTCCCGGCGATGTAATCGGAGGCTGGATACTTGGTGGTGTAATAGGACTTGCAGGAGCAGTAACGTGGAAATATTTTAATCGCGAAAAAATCAGAGTAACATGAATTATGTAATAGTTTTTATCGGTGGAGGTTTAGGAAGTGTTGCAAGATATGCTGTTGGACAATTATTTAAAATTAAAGATGCAGCAGCTTTTCCGTATGCCACATTAACTGTAAATATGGCAAGTTCATTTATCCTTGGGTTACTTGCTTCCCTGTTAATTCAGCGTACATCGTCAAGCAATTTATGGCTTCTGGCTGCAATAGGATTTTGCGGAGGGTTCAGTACATTCTCTGCATTTACTCTGGAACTTTTTAACTACCTGAAAAACGGAATGTATGGTATGGCTATGTTAAACATCGGAGTAAGCGTTGGTGGTTGTTTATTGGCATTATGGATTGGATTTATGATAGGTAAAAATTAAACAACATGAACAGATATATATTAGTTTTTTTTGCAGGATTAATTATTTTTTTTTCTTCAGTGTTGCATGCCCAGGATCATAAAAAGAGTGAGCAACTATCCATGCAGCCAAAGCTGGTAGTGGGGATTGTAATTGATCAGATGCGCAGTGATTATATATATCGATACTGGAATAAACTGGGAGAGAATGGATTTAAGAAACTGGTTAACGAAGGGTTTGAATGCAGTAATACACAATATAATTATGTGCCCACATATA
>JBDTVD010000112.1:0-10297 GCA_040007375.1 Bacteroidota bacterium
CATTCCACTCTTAACGTTAAGATAATACTCACATAATATGGACATAATCATTATTTAATCGCTTTGTGCCGGGATTAAACGAAAAAAACTTATGAAAAAACTATTATGTATTGTTGCCATAATGGCGATGATTGCTCCGGTAACTTATGCCCAGGTAACTGAGTCAACGGACACTGTTCAAAGCACTTTAGGCAGGCTCAGTCAGGACATAGATCTCCTGAAAAGAATTAAAATTTCCGGGTATATACAGACCCAGTTTCAGTATGCTGATTCATCAGGCCAAAGGTCATTTGGCGGCGGCGATTTTCCAGTAGCTGTTGACAAAAGATTTCAATTAAGAAGAGGTCGTTTAAAGGTACAGTATGATGCACCTGTAAATGCAAAAGGATTTTCAACCTCTCAGTATGTATTACAGTTTGATGTTACTGAGAAAGGAGTGAATATAAAAGATGCATATGTAAAAATTACTGATCCCTGGTCAGGTTGGGTATCGTTGACTGCAGGTATGCAGAACCGTCCTTTTGGTTATGAAATAACTTACTCATCAAGTATGCGCGAATCACCGGAACGTGGAAGGATGTCGCAGATTATTTTTCCTAATGAGCGCGACCTTGGTGCAATGGTAACTATACAAGGTCCTAAAACTTCCAACTGGAACTGGATTAAACTGGAAGCAGGAATGTTTAACGGAACAGGAGCACCGGATGCACTTGTAGGTGTTTCTGATTTTGATAAGTTTAAAGATTTCATAGGAAGACTTGGCATAACAAGAAGCAACAGAGCGGAGAATATTAAATATGGTTTAGGTGTTTCTTATTATATGGGTGGATATCGTATCGACAGTGTTAATGTATATGGTTTTGGAAAAGATACTTCCGGCAATGATGCATTTGTTGTGGATGCAAAAGCAGTGGATAATTATAATGGTGGCTTAATCGGTTCACGTGATCATTCAAAAAGAAATTATTTAAGCGTTGATGCACAATTCAATATTGATTGGGCGCCGGGTTTAACAACATTACGTGCTGAATATATAATGGGAGAACAACCAGGTGTTGCAGGAACTACTAAAAGTACCAACGCTGCTGTAACAACCGATATATATAAAAGAAATTTCGATGGAATGTATTTCTACTTCCTGCAGAATATTCTTAACACACCACTGCAGTTAATTGTTAAATACGACTGGTATGATCCGAATACAGATGCGGAAGGTGATGCACTTGGGAAAGCAGTTGCGCCGGGAGCTAAGGCATTCGGAGCAACAGATGTAAAATATGAAACACTGGGTTTAGGACTTGCTTATCGCTGGGATTCAAATGTAAAAATAACAGCATACTATGATAATGTTAAGAATGAAACCAGCAACAATCTTTCCGGTTACACACAGGATATCAGAGATGATTTATTCACATTACGGTTACAGGTTAAATTCTAAAAATAAAAATATATATTAATAAAAATAATTGACAGATGAAAAATTTTAAAACAAGTTTATTTATCGTTCTCTCCCTGGTAAGTTATTTATCAAAAGGGCAGAAGCTGGTTGTAAAAGGATCGGATACAGTGCTTCCACTTTCACAAAAAGAAGCAGAGGTTTATATGAAATCAAACAGCGGATCTGCATTAACCGTTATTGGTGGTGGAAGTGGTGTTGGATTTTCAGCATTAATTGATGGTACTACTGACATTGCAATGGCAAGTCGTAAAATTAAGATGGATGAAAGAATGAAACTGCAGGAATCCGGTAAAGCATATAAAGAAGTTATTATAGCGCAGGATGCATTGGCCGTAATTGTAAATACTGGTAATCCTGTTAACAATCTTACCCGCGAACAACTGGAAGGAATATATACAGGAAAAATAAAGAACTGGAAAGAAGTAGGTGGTGAAGACCTGAAGATCGTTGTGTATGCAAGAGAAACAAGCAGTGGAACGTATGAGTTTTTTAAAGATCATGTAATGAATCGTAAAAATTATGCAGCCACCTGTTTAAATATGCCGGCAACAGGAGCAATTATTGAATCTGTTTCAAAAACAAAAGGTGCAATTGGTTATGTAGGTCTTGCATATCTGGAGAAAGAAGTAAAAGCAATTGGAATTTCCTATGATAAAAGCGGGAAATTTGTAAAGCCATCCGTTGCATCAGCAAAAGATAAAACATATCCTGTTGTTCGCCCTTTATATTATTATTATCTGCAGAAGTCAGAAAAGATGGTGAAGCCTTTTATCGATTACATTCTATCTGCTCCGGGACAGGAAATTGTACAGAAGGTAGGATATATCACATTGAACTGATTTAATAATTATTTATTCAGAAATTGATATAGACAGCATATCAACAGTGTACTTTTAAAGCGTTAATTTATCCTTATGAAAAAAATATCTTATTTAATTGCCACATTATTTCTTGTTTCCTGCGGAGGATCTTCTGAGCAGACAAAAAATGAAACTCCGGCAGCAGAAACATCTGCAAAAACAACAATAACAATAAAAGGAAGCGATACTGTTCTTCCACTTTCACAAAAGCAGGCAGAAGAATATATGAAATCACACACTGATGCTTCTATTACTGTTGTTGGAGGAGGATCAGGTGTAGGTATGACAGCATTAGTAGAAAACAGTACCGATATTGCCATGTCATCCAGACAGATGAAGATGGAAGAGAAAATTGAATTCAAAAAGAAATCGGTGGAACCAAAAGAAATTATCATCGCTTACGACGCACTGGCCATTATTGTGAATCCAAAAAATAAAGTGGAGAATCTCAAACGTGAACAACTGGAAAAAATATTTACAGGAGCAATTACCAACTGGAAAGAAGTTGGCGGAAGAGATCTGAAGATTGTTGCTTTATCCAGAGAAACCAGCAGTGGTACATATGAGTTTTTTAAAGAGCATGTAATGGATAAAAAAAACTATGCAAGTACAGTGCTTGCAATGCCTGCAACCGGTGCTATTGTGGAAACAGTTGCAAGAACAGAAGGCGCAATAGGTTATGTTGGATTAGCTTATATAAGCAAGGATGTAAAACCAGTATCAGTTTCTTATGATGAGGGCAAAACCTTTGCTGCGCCATCTGTTGCTTCTGCTCAGAATGGTACTTATCCGGTAGCACGTCCATTATATTATTATTACGTTCCTGAAAAAGAAACCCTGGTAAAACCATTTGTTGATTACTTATTATCAGAGGAAGGTCAGAAGAATGTAGAGGAAGTTGGTTATGTACCATTAACTAAATAACTAATTTCGCCAGCCAAGGAATTAACTGTTTTCTGGTGAAAAAAATTTTTGAAAGTATAATCAAAAGCATATTGATGCTGAGCAGTACGGTAACTACATTTACTGTACTGCTCATCATCGTATTTTTATTTACCGAAGGCAGTGGTCTTTTTAAACAATCACCTGTAGAGAAAGGAAGTGAGATACTCGTAAATCCTGCCAACCCTGTTAATCACCTTACAGCAGCTCAGATAAAAGAAATATATGATCAGAATATTACTAACTGGAAACAGTTGGGTGGTAACAACGATACAATAATTCTTTTTGCAATAAATTATATAAGTGATTATTTCAGTGAAGATGAGATAGGTGAAAATTTTGAATTTCTGCCTGCGAAGATTGATTCACTGATGATGGCACATCCAGGAATCCTTGCCGTGTTTTCTTCTGAATATATTCTTCCTGATACAAAAGCAAAAAGAGTCAGCATTGATAATATTTCTCTCGCAGGATTTATCACCGGTCGCGAATGGTTTCCTACTGCTCAACCTGCTGTACAATTAGGTGTGCTTCCTATTATTTTAGGAACGCTGTGGGTAAGTTTAATCGCTATTCTTATTGCACTTCCTATTGGTCTTGCAACAGCTATATATATGGCTGAAGTGGCAAATAATAAAATGCGCCTTGCATTAAAACCGGTAATTGAACTTCTTGCAGGTATTCCTTCTGTGGTTTATGGTTTCTTTGGTTTGATAGTGATTGTGCCTTTCATTCAGAAAGTATTCAGTCTGGATACAGGACAAACTGCATTAACAGGAAGTATTCTGCTTGCAATAATGGCATTGCCAACAATTATTACAGTATCAGAAGATGCAATAAGAGCAACACCACGTGTTATGAAAGAAGCAAGTCTTGCATTAGGAGCCAATCACTGGCAGACAATTGTGAGAGTCATAATTCCTTACTCATCATCAGGTATTGCAGCAGCAGCAATTTTAGGAATCGGTCGTGCAATTGGTGAAACGATGGCTGTACTTATGGTTACAGGAAATGCTGCTGTTATTCCGCATTCATTACTGCAGCCAGTGCGTACCATTCCTGCAACTATTGCTGCGGAGTTAGGTGAAGCACCACAAGGTGGAATACATTACCAGGCATTGTTTGCATTGGGTTGTATTTTATTTCTCATGACGATGGTAATTAATCTTTGGGTGCAATATATATCTTCTAAAAGACGTAACGCCGGTCATTAAGCATGAATAAAAAAATTATACAACAGGCAACAGCATTCTGGACATTCCGCATTCTCAGTTTCGGAGTGATCGGTGTATTGTTTGGCATCCTGGGTTTTTTACTGGTGAAAGGTGGAAGCGTTATCAGTTGGGAATTTATAACGCAGATGCCGGAAGAAGGAATGACAAAAGGTGGAATCTTCCCTGCAATTGTAGGAACACTTTGTCTGATTGCAGGAAGTATGCTGTTTGCGTTTCCAATAGGTGTGATGAGTGGTATATATATAAATGAATTTACAAAAGATGGTTTTGTAAAACGATTTATAAGCCTGATGACAAGCAATCTTGCCGGAGTGCCTTCAATTGTATTTGGTTTATTTGGAATGGCATTTTTTGTAAACAGGCTGGGATTTGGTGATTCTATACTTGCAGGTTCTTTAACACTGGGCTTGATGGTGCTGCCAATTATTATCCGCACAACAGAAGAAGCATTAAAAACAGTTGATGATAATTTTCGTCATGCAAGCTATGCATTAGGTGCTACAAAACTGCAAACCATTTCGAAAGTGGTATTGCCTATTTCATTCCCGAATATTATCACAGGAATGATATTAAGTATAGGTCGTGTTTCCGGTGAAACAGCACCTATTCTGTTTACGGTTGCTGCATACTTTCTTCCAAAGCTTCCTACCAGTATCCACGACCAGGTTATGGCATTGCCTTATCATCTCTACGTAATTTCAACAAGCGGAACAAACATTGAGCAGTCACGTCCAATGGCATATGGAACTGCATTAGTATTAATATTAATTGTTCTCATTTTAAATTTAACAGCTAATTTTATCCGGCGTTCGCTTGGTAAAAAATATAAAGTAAATTGATTAAGCGGTAAACAGTATGCATAAAATTGAAGCCAGAAATGTACATTTATATTATGGAGCATTTCATGCCCTGAAAGGAATAACAATGGGCATTGAAAAAAATACCGTTGCTGCATTTATTGGTCCTTCCGGTTGTGGTAAATCTACTTTTCTGCGTTTGTTTAATCGTATGAATGATCTTATTGATGGTGTTAAAATTGAAGGTGAATGTACCATTGATGGAAAGAATATATATAGCAGGGAAGTTCGTATTGAGGAACTTCGTAAAAAAGTGGGAATGGTATTTCAGAAACCAAATCCATTTCCAAAATCCATCTTTGAAAATGTCGCTTATGGATTACGTGTTAACGGAATTACACATAAATCGTTTATTGAAGAAAGAGTGGAGCGTTGTCTTGTACAGGCTGCATTGTGGGAAGAAGTAAAGGATAAGTTGAAGAAATCGGCAATGGCATTATCAGGTGGGCAGCAACAACGTTTATGCATTGCACGTGCTCTTGCAATTGAACCTTCTGTAGTATTAATGGATGAACCTGCATCGGCACTTGACCCAATATCCACAGCAAAAATTGAAGAATTGATTTATGAATTGAAAAAGGAATACACCATTGTAATTGTTACGCATAATATGCAACAGGCAGGACGCGTTAGTGATACCACTGCATTTTTCTATCTTGGTGAATTGATTGAATACGATACCACAAAAAAAATATTTACAAATCCAACCGATACCAGGACACAGAATTATATCACAGGAAGATTTGGATAATCAGTTATTGAAAAAAAGTTAATCAGTTTATTATATTAATTAGCATGACACATTTAGACGGAGAATTAAGAAGCCTTAAAGCAGATATGCTGGAGATGTTTGCTTTGGTTTCCAATCAGCTTGATAAAGCAAAAATTGCACTTGTAAGGTTTGATAAAGATCTTGCGCGCGAAGTTATTGTGAATGAGAAACGCGTCAATGGATTTGAGTTAAAACTGGATCGCGACTGCGAAAACATTATTGCTCTTCTTAATCCTGTTGCTGTTGATCTCCGTTTTGTTCTGGCCTGCCTGAAAATAAATTCCAATCTCGAAAGAGTAGGTGATATTGCAGAAGGTATTGCAAAGTTTGTACTTGATATTAAACTGGAGCCGGAGAAAAAATTACTGGAAGTAACCCGTATTGTAGAAATGTTTGAAGTATCGGCAAGTATACTTACAGATGTTATGGATGCATTTGATCGTGAAGATACGCAACTGGCGAGAAGTGTTTTTAAGAGAGATGAAATACTGGATGAGATTAATGTTAATGCAAATACTGCTGTTGGAGATTTTATCCGCGTAACACCTGACAGAATTAACCAGAGTTTATATACGTTGAGTATGATTCGTAAACTGGAAAGAGTAGGTGATCAGTGTAAAAATATTGCAGAGGAAATAATATTTTATATAGAAGCAAAAGTGCTTAAGCATAAATCAATTGCTCAGAAACAGCAATAATTTTTTCAGAAGAAGTGCTTCGTGCATGAGTAAAATCAGATCCTGTTTGTAGTACGCTAATCAGTGCTCCGAACTAAACTTAACTGTTGAATTTATCTTTCACTACAGAAAGAAACTCATTATATATTCCTGAGTTCGTTGCAACAAGTTCTTTTCCGAAGAGAAAATTATCACCGCCGGAAAAATCAGCTACGGAACCTCCTGCTTCTTTTATGATACAGCAACCGGCAGCAATATCCCAGGCATTTAAACCGTATTCATAAAAACCTTCCAGTCTTCCACAGGCAACATAGGCCATATCAACAGCTGCGGAACCAAGCCTGCGCAAACCATGTGTATTACGCATGCAGTAATCGAATACTTCCATATATTCTTTCATCCTCGAAAAATTAGTATACGGAAATCCTGTTGCAAGTAATGATTTTTTCAATTCTGAAATGGGAGATACATAGATCCTGTTACCATTCATCCAGGCACCACCATCCTGCCATGCATAAAAACATTCATCAAGATTTATTTCATGTATGATGCCTAATACAACTGTTCCTTTAAAAGCAAGTGCAACACTTACACAGAAGCAAGGTAAACCGTGTACAAAATTTGTTGTTCCATCAAGCGGATCAATTATCCAGTTGTAATCCTGTCCTTCAGATCCTGCAGTATTTTCTTCTGTAATAAAACCTGCTTCCGGAAAAATAATTTTTAACCGTTCTACTAAAAGTTGTTCTGCATTTTTATCAACGTAAGAAACCAAATCGTTAAATCCTTTATACTCCACCACGCTTTGTGAAAATGATTTTCGTTGTTCACGAATAAAAACGGCAGCTTCTTTAACAGGTTGTTTCGCTGCATCACACAATGCTTTTAAATTCATGTTACAGTTTGATTCTGTTTTGTTTTCCGGAGATAAATAATTCCTGTTATTCCTACAATAATTAATAAGGTAGAAATGATTTGAGCCTGTGTGATTTCATGTCCTGCAATATGATATTTCGTATTCACTCTTATCTTCTCAATAAAAAAACGTTCAATACCATTTAATAAAAGATATATAGAGAACATCATTCCCGGAGTTGTAATTTTTTTACGGTAGCTCCATAACACAAAGAATAACAGGATACATGCAATGGCTTCATAGAAAGGTGTTGGATAAACAGCATCAGGCAACATCATACAATGACGGCCTTCGCAACCGGGAATCGGAATTCCTTCACCCACCACATTGCGTGGATAATTATAGGCCCATGCCCAGTCAGGCAGCCAGCTTAAAAAACCGGGCTTTGGATTCAGATTAACAATTCCCCAATCGCCATCACCGGCAAGCTGACAACCCAGTCGACCGGTTCCATAAGCTAACATCAATGCAGGAGCTGCAGCATCAGAAAGTATAAGAGGTTTTATGTTAAACTTTTTTCCGTACCAGGTCACTGCAATGGTTCCGCAGATCAAACCACCGTACATCGTTAATCCGCTGAATGAAACAAGAGCATGCAATGGATCTTTTTCAAATTCATCCAGGTTTTCGAGGTTGTGAAAAATTTTCGCACCAATCAATCCTGATACCGCTGCAATCATGGTGATATTTCCAACGAGCTGATGTGGTTTCAGAATTACCTGTTGTTCTACCGGTTCATCCAGTTTGTTTTTGTTTTTTTCGCGATACTTAATCCAGATAAATAAAACAGCACCTGCTATTCCTCCGGGAAGACTTCCTGTTCCTGAAAGCAATATTCCCTGAGTATCATTTACAAAATCTGAATATTCTGTTATTATATATAATAATTTAAATCCGGTGATAAATCCGAATATACCTGCTATTAAAAGTTCACCTGAAGTTGCAGGTAAGCCAATGGTTTCCTTTGTATGAATTTCAGACAACAAACCATTTTCTTCTTTTCGCTTAAGTTCGAGGAATAATATATATGCTGCAAAACCAAATGAAATTCCCAGTAACAATCCAAACGTTTGTATGGGAAGCAGGACATTAATTCCAAAAAGATCTTTTAATATATCGGAGAGAGTAGGATACAATTTCTGCTTATTATAGTTAGTCTGTAGTTGAATTATTATTTATGCTTCGGTAAACTGAAGTCCTTCAAGGCAAAAATCATCATCCATATTGCCAAGCTCTGTAGTTACAACCTGGTTTACCAGCTGAATATCATAAGGCAATTTAACCCTGATATAATTTTCTGAGTAACCATACATAAAATCTGATTTTCCTTCCGCTTCAAACAATACATTTGCAGAAGTACCTGTATATTTTCTGTAAAAAGAAGATAATTTTTTTGCTGATAGATTTCTTAATCTCTTATTACGTTCTCTTCTTTCTGAAACCGGAACAACATCCTTCATTGTTGCAGCAAGTGTGTTGTTGCGTTCTGAGTAAGTGAATACATGAAAATAAGAAACGTCCAGATCATTAAGAAAATTAAATGTTTCCATAAAATCAGATTCTGATTCTCCCGGAAACCCTGTTATTACATCCACACCAATAGAGCAATGCGGAATCAATGAACGTATCATGTCAACGCGATCTGCATAAAGTTCACGCTGATATCTTCTTCGCATGAGCTTCAGAATTTTATTGCTTCCACTCTGCAATGGAATATGGAAGTGAGGCATAAACTTCTGAGATGCTGCAACTGTTTTTATAATTTCTTCAGTGAGAAGATTGGGTTCAATGGAAGAAATACGAACGCGAAAATTACCATTCATATTTTCTATGGCATTTACAAGATCAATAAAATATAAACGTGAATCTGCATTTTCAATCAAACCAAAATCACCCAGATTAACTCCCGTTAAAACAATTTCGCGAACACCACGATTGATTACATCATATATATTGTTCACTACATTTTCAATGGTATTACTTCTACTTTTTCCTCTTGCCATTGGAATAGTACAAAAAGTACACTGGTAATCACATCCATCCTGCACTTTCATAAACACACGTGTTCTGTCGCCTGATGACCAGGAATGATGAAAACCTGTTACTTCATCTATAGCGCAAGTCAGAATTCTTGCATCCTGAATTTTTTCTGCATTGCCAAGATGTTTCAGAATGTTAAACTTTTCTGCTGCTCCTAAAACCAGATCAACTCCTTCAATACCTGCAATGGTATCCGGTTTCAATTGAGCAAAACAACCGGTAACAGCTATAAAAGAAGAAGGGTTTGCAGTAAGTGCACGATGAACGATAGTTTTGCATTCACGGTCAGCCTGTTCAGTAACAGAGCAGGTATTGATGATATTTACATCAGCCGGTGTTCCGAAATCCACTTTTGTCCAACCAGCTTCTTTAAAACTGCGTGCAATAGTTGATGTTTCTGCAAAATTCAGCTTACAACCCAACGTATGAAATGCCACCGTATTCATGGCGCTAAGGTAGCTTTTTTGAGTGTTCTGAATTTCTAAAAATGATCGTCAGTAATAACTCTTAAATGCAAATGAATTCTTACAGAAATCAAT
>JBDTVD010000113.1:0-10288 GCA_040007375.1 Bacteroidota bacterium
TATGCCTTTCAACTTTTACGACTTTACTATTTTGCAGACCGTTATGAAGAAGGAATCAACTTTTACAACAATAAAATCATTTCAAACCCAAACCACACAACATCTACACCGAACTCCGAACTAATTACTCCGAACTTAAGCAGCATGTATTACCGCACACTCGGATACAAAGCAGCGTGCTGTTATAAGCTGAAACAATATGCAGAAGCGAATTATATATATTCTATTCTTTACGATCAGTATGAACCATTACGTGTAAGTTCCTTCTGGAGTTTTCATCCCTGGGAAGATGCTGACTGGAATCAATGTCTTGCACTTGCAAAAACAACACATGAAAAAGAAGTGCTCTGGCATTTGTTCGGAATATATGCTGATCCTGCAAAAGGGATAAAAGAAATTTACGCGATCAATCCTGCATCTGACCTGATGGATCTTTTAATAGTGAGAGCTGTAAATATTTATGAAGCATCACAACTTAAATACCTGGAAGAACACAACCAGGAAATTGATCCTGGAAAATACGTGGACACAGGTGAACCATACACTGATTCTTATAAATCATGGTTATCTCTTGATTCGTTAAGAACAGAAGAACTTTGTGGATTTCTTAAAACCGCATCTGAAAATAAATTATTTCTCCATCCTGATTTAGCACTTACGTCAGCAGCTTATCTGCAATTCCTTCTGAGTGATTTTAAAGAATCAAAACAACTGGTGAAGACTGCAGAGAAAAAAATGAAAACAGATTCAATACGTGCGCAATTAAAAATTATAGAAATACTTGATGAGGTTGCAACGATAATTAAAATTGATGTAAAGGCAGAGGATCGTCTTGCCACATTGTTATATCAGCTTACAAAAACAGAAGGTCTTCCTGCGCAAAATTCGGTAAAATATATAAGGAGGCTTTTATCAGAAAAATATACGAAACAAAATGATTTATTAAAGGCAGAATTGTGTTTTGGCGGACAGGGAAATTTTACAACTGATGATCTGATGATTTACTTTGAAAGGAAAGATCATTCACGTTTTGAAAAATATCTCATTGAGCAGTATCCGTTCAAATTACAACATATCTACGAACAGAAAGCAGTAGAGTTGATGTATGCTTATAATTTTCAGGAAGCTGTTAAAATGTTTGAGAAAGATTTACATTCAGGAGAAACAGAGTTGTACGGAAATCCATTTAATATACACATTACCGATTGTCATGATTGTGATCATGTTGCTGTTCAGAAAAAGAAATATTCGAAGTATGAATTTGCAAAGAGCATGCGTGACCTCGTAATGCTTGCTGATTCATCAAAAGATTCTTCTGAAAAAGCGCAGAATTATTTTCTTTATGCAAATGGATTATACAACATGACGTATTATGGTAATGCAAGATTGGTGAATGAAACGTATATTGGAAATTGGAGTTATGATGGTTATTACAATGAAGATATTTCCAAAGAAGAAGCGCAGGATCCTTTTTACAATTGCTCCGAGGCTTTAACGTATTATCAACTGGCAGCAGCATTTGCTCCGAAAAAGGAATTTGCAGCAAAATGTACCTGGATGTGCGCCAAGTGTGAACAGAATATTGGTGAGTATGATGAGGAAGAGGCAAATGCCGGAGATAAATTTGTAAACTTCACTCCCGGAAAATATTTTAAACTGATGAATTCAACATATGCTGATACAAAATATTATAAAGAGGTAATTAATGAATGTGGTTATTTCTGTACTTATAATGGTGGTGGAGAGAAGTGTATCAGGAATAAGGAGTGATAATAAAGTAATACAAAAGTTGGAGTATGAAATCCTGCTTTCATCACAGGATGTTTTTCAGGTAAAAAAACAGTGCTTTTAAAGCTGTGAAACACTTATTTCAGGGAAACTTGAAATCTGCTTGCACTATAAATTTTTATTTCGTTTCTTTAAACCATGGGCGAACTTCCGCACTGGTGGCGGAATTACCTCACTTTTTTTAAAAAAATCCTTTTACAACTACAAATATTTCAACTACTAAAACCACGTTTAATGAAAAGTCTTATTAAGAATTGCCTGTACATACAGTGCAGTGTATTTGCTAAAAACAAATTGAATGCATACATCATTTTCTTTTTGTTATTACTACCCGGAATCAGTAATGCACAAACAATTGATGATTTTCGAACTCACCAGGATGGTGCCTGGAATCTAACAAGTACGTGGGAAAGATGGAATGGTTCTGCGTGGATTACACCAGCACCTTCAACACCAACTAATTTAAATGGAGCAATTACCATTCAGGCTGGTGATACCGTTACTGTTACTGCAAGTGTTACTGTTGATGATGTAAACATTAATGCAAATGGTAAAGTAATTATTAATAGTCCGAACACAATTATTCTGACAATTAATAATGGAACAGCAGCGAATGATATCATCGTAAATGGAATATTGGAAAATTCAGGAACGCTAACATTTTCCTCTTCCGCAATGAGTGTAACTGCCGGCGGAACATATATACATAACACCACTAGCAGTGCAAGTAATGTATTAGCGGTAACAACATTGAATGCATCATCTAAGTGGATTTATCGTGGATCAGGATCGTTAACTCCTGCAGTAGCAATCAGCGGACGGACATTCGGAAATTTATTTTTTGAATCAGCATCAGGAGCATGGAGCACTACATTTTCAGGCAGTGCAAATGCTTCCTGTACAGATTTTAATGTGGGTAGTGGTGTAACTATCACTCACAATTATACAGGAGGATTTACGGTAAATGGAAATTTTACTTTGAATGGAACACTAACATCAGGAACAGGATTACAAGCGTTCTTTTTAGCAGGTATATTAAAAAATATAAGCGGAACATCACTTGCAGGATTTTGTGATTCATTGCAGATTAACGGTGGCGCAAATTACATTTTACAAAATAATGTTACCCTTAATTCTGCTACAAGCCTTGTTGTTTTTGGAACATTGCAATGTGGTATACGAACGGTTGGCGGAGCAGGTACTTTTGTATTGCCTTCAGGAGGGACATTGGCAATTGGGTCTTTACTTGGTATAACAGCATCAGGAAGCAATGGAAATATAATAACCACTGTAAGAACTTTTAATGCTGCTGCCAATTATGTATATAATGGAAGTGGTGCACAGGTTTCCGGTAATGGATGGTCAACAGCTAATGATTTAACAGTTTTAAATCCCGCGGGATTGACATTAAGTACGAATACAGCTCTTAATGGTAATTTAAATTTATCGAATGGAATTATTACTACCGGAGCATTTTCGCTTTCTGTTGCAGGAACAGTAGGAATACCTTCCGCAATTGCATATGTAAAGGGAGCGTTAACGAGAAAATTTTATGTTTCAGCATCACAAACAGTTATATTTCCAGTTGGTGGAACTTCTTATCAACCGATACAATTTAATAATGTAGCTGCTTCTTCTAATACGGATGTTACTGTTACACCATTTGAAGTGCAACCCACAGGAACACCAAACGGAACAAATTTAACAGGAACCATGCTTAACAGATACTGGAGCATTAAACGTGGATCAGGAACAGGAATCACCAGTGTGCCTTCTATTACAATAACACCAGCTTCACCAACACCAGCATTAACAACAGATACACGAATTGGTTTTTCTCTGGATAATTCTTCAACATCGTATACAAATATTGGAGGACAACCTTCTTCCGGAATTTTAACATCAACAAAACCATTAACTGCAGGACAGCTTAGTGACATGCAAAGTGTGGGTGGTAGTTTTTTAGGAATGGCAACTGCTGGAATGCAGGCAGGAGTTTATTGTATAGGTCCATCATTCTCCTATGTTACTCCATCATTAGGATTCTATATAAATGGATCGTCACCGTACGCAACTATTACAGAAGCCGTAACCGAACTGAATGATTTGGGTGCCGGAGGAAATATTATTTATGAGTTGCAGAATAATTATGTAAGCACGTCAGAAACATTTCCAATTAATATTACTTACCAGGGAAATCCATCTTCAACAGTTGTGTTCCGTCCACGCAGTGATATCGGATCAGGTCAGTTACTAATTTCAGGCAGCACCGTCTTCCAGTTAATTAAATTAAATGGTGCTGATTATATAACACTTGATGGATCTCCCGGAGGAACATCAGGAACAACAACAAGTATCATCGTAAGAAACACAAACAATGTAAATGGTGGTGATGATATTCATATCTCCAATGATGCAACACACAATACGATTAATGCTTTGCAGATTGAAGCAGGTAATGGCGGCAATAGTTGCATTAATATTTCAGGAACAACTGGAACAACAGGAAATGATTTTTTAACTATTCAAAATTGTTTGTTACGTGACAGAAGTGATCTTGCAGGATATCCTAATGCAGGAATTATTTCTGCAACTGCATTAAGTGGAGCTTCTGCAAACAACGATGTTACAATTTCCGGAAATAGATTTTCCAATATGTCCGATGGTATTAAGATCAGCGATGGTGCCAATGGAAACTGGACTATAGCAGGCAACAGTTTATATGCAACTACAGCTGCCAGCGGAGCCTTTTCCGAACCGATCAGTTTCAGTTCAAATGAAATAACAACATTAACAATTACTAATAATTATATAGGTGGATCAACAGCACTTGCAGGAGGAACAGCTCTGCCGAATAATAACGGAATTACATTTATCGGAATTCTGGCAGATGTAAATAATGCTTCTCCCGTTACTACCATTTCCGGTAATGTGATCAAAAATATCAGCCATACAGGAGCATTCAGTTATTCCTTCATTGGTATATATACACAGGATGGTATATTTAACGTTAGTAATAATGTTATTGGAAACCCAAATGTAGCCAGCAATATACTTTTTGCAGTCTCCACTAACGTAAATTTTATCGGTATACAAGCGCTAACTTCACAAAACAATGGTGCATATAATTTAACTGATAATTCCATAAACAACATTCATTTTCAAAATCCATCCGGATCCTCTTTTACAGGTTACAATTATATAAATCATTTTCTTGTTTCAGCGGCAGTAACTATTTCAGGAAACACAATTAAAGGAATTCAATATAATGGTCCCGGTGCAGTTACCTGTATGAATGTTTCTCCAAGTGATAGTGCAGGAGCATCAACAATAATAAGCAATAATAAATTTACGAATATCATTAGCAGCAATACTTCTTCTACCATATTTAAAGGTATTTATTGTGATAGAGGAGCTACTACTTTTTCAGGAAACAGGATTGGAGATTACCAGAATTTAACACCGTTTATTATTTCTGGCAGTGGAAAGCATTATGGTTTTTATATAGACCAAACTTTGTCCAGTAACGGAAGTATCAGCAATGATACATTGGCTAATATTCAGTTTACAAATACAAATAACAGTACGTATGTTGAATGCATACATTTAGGAACCGGTGGAACAACAGAAAATACAGTATCCGGTAACGTTCTTAAAAATATCAGTTTAGCCAGCACCAGGTCAAATTTGGAAACTGATGCTTCAAATAATTTCGCATTGAATGGAATTTATTTTGCAGGTAGCGGTTCTGTTGGATTAATCAGTAATAATATATTAACAGGATTGAATGCAACAACTACTTCTGCTTCTGCAAATCCTGTTGTTTCAGCTATAAGTATTGCAGCTGGAAATAATCTTACTGTTTCTTCCAACAACATCAGCGATGTAACAAACACAGCAGCAAATACTACTTCTTACCCTGTTATTTTTGGTATACGGTCAAGTGTTTCAAATAATATATTATTTACAAATAATATGATTGCGATAAACAACAGCAGCAATATAAATGGAGTACGTATTTATGGTATTTATGAGAGTGGTAGTGTAAATACCAGAACGATCCATTATAATTCTGTAGCTATCGGTGGAACAACTTCCAATATTGCACGCTCAGCAGCATTCTGGAGAAATAGTTCTAATTCCGCTTCCATAATTAATTTCAGAAATAATATTTTTCACAATACACGAACAGGTGGAACAGGAAAGCATTATGCAATTGTTAATGAAACAGGAAATTCTCTGAACTGGAATGCATCCACATCTGATTATAATGATTTATATGCATCTGATACCACAACTCTTGGTTCGTGGCCGATTGGGACGGATAAAACATTTACGACCTGGAAAACAGTAAGCGGTGGAGATTCACATTCGAAAAATGTTGTGGTGAATTTTGTAAATAGCGCAAATGATCTGCATGTAACTGCTTTGAATAATTGCGCATTGGAAGGAGCAGGAACAGTTGTTTCTACTACAACTGATTTTGATAACAATGCACGTAACATTGCAACACCTGATATTGGTGCTGATGAATTTGCAGGGACAAGTGTTATTGCCTGGCATCCTGATGTTGACATGGACAACTATGGAACAAACAGTATAAGTGATTTCTCCTGCATTGCACCTTCAGGATATGTTACTGATAACACGGATTGTAATGATACCCTCTTTGCTGTGCATCCTGGTGCTGCTGAATTATGTGATGACCTGGATAATGATTGTGATTTATATATAGATGAAGGTTGTGGCACGCCGGTTTATTGTATTGGTCCTGCAGCATCTTACACTCCACCTTCCGGACCTTCTTATGTAAATCAGTTTTCCCCTTTTGCAACAATTACGGCTGCGGTTGCTTTTTTAAATGCATTATCACCAACACAACATATAATATTTGAATTGCAAAATGATTATGTAAGTACGAGTGAATCTGATATTACTATTTCCTATCCGGGAACTGTGACAGCTACGGCAACCTTTCGTCCGCGAAGTGATTTAACTGGTCAACTGTTAATTTCGAAAAGTGTTTCAGCATTTAGTGGAAGCGTGGCATTTATTAATTTTAATGGTGGTGATTACGTAACGTTTGATGGATCAGCAGGGGGAACACTTGGAACCATTCCACGCATCATTGTTAGAAACACCTCTGATGGTGCAGATGCTGTTCCGGTAATAAACTTTATTAATGATGCAACACATAATACGATAAATGCTTTAACTGTTGAAGCAAGAATTGGAGGATGCATCAGGATTGATACTACTAACGGAGTTTCCGGAAATGATTTTCTGACTATTAGAAATTGCGAGTTGAGAGACCGTTCCAATCAATTTTCCACTAATGCTTTTTTCTGCATTGGCAGCAGAGTTGCTGTTACCAATGTTCCATTAAGTAATGATATTATTATACAGAACAATAAATTTTTTAATTGGGATTTGAATGCAATCAGCATCAGCAACAAAACTGCTGGTGGAAACTGGCTTATAGATGGTAACAGTTTTTATGCAACCAGATCAGGAACGTCTGGTGGCTCTACGATTGTTTCATTTTCATCTACGGATAATGCATGTAACCTTAGTATAACAGGAAATTATATTGGAGGTTCAGCACCAGGAGCAACAGGAAGCACTTTTACACTAAGCGGCAGTAATATGGTTATTGCACAGAATTCCGGATACAGCAATATATATGGTAATAAATTATCAAAATTAACATTCAACTGGACAGGTCAGGGTAGTTTCAACGGCTTTAATATTATTGGTGTAAAAGCTGATATTATAAACAACATTATTGGAGATGCAGCAATTGCAGATGATATTACCTTCTCATCCGTATCCGATGTAATTTTTGCAGGAATTAATTGCTCTTTGTCACAGAATGTTTCATCGGTTTCTATTTCCGGAAACAGTATTAACAATATTACTCTACTGAATACAAATGGAACTGGAACTATCAAAGGAATTGGGTTAAGTAATAATTTTCTTGTAGCGGGAACATCAACAATTGCTAATAACAGAATACAATCAATTAAGAGTTCGCAAAAAAATACTTTTAGAGGGATTGATGTAACAGCGATAGGAAATAGTTCAGGTAGTATTTTAATTACGGATAATAAAATGGAATCCGTTCTGATTTCCGGAATTACTTCAAAAGCATTTACAGGAATTTATTGCAGTGCCAGTAATGCAACTATTTCAGGAAACAGGATAGGTTCATTTACAGCAGCAAATAATATCAGTCTGGCAGGTTATGGAATTCACAAGGCTATCTCAGCATTAAAAACAAATGTTGGAACTATTGTCTTTTCAAATGATACCATTGCGAATATTACCGCTACTTCTCCTGTTGATTCCGTTCAATTGTGGGGAATAGATATGGAAGGAAATGGAGCTTCAGTAAATAATTTTTCCAATCTTATTATTAAGAATTTAAGTACTGCTTCAACAAAACAGGGAAGTGAAGTTTCGCCAGCTTCTGATTATGCGCTGGCTGGAATTATAAATGCTTTTACAAGTGGAGGAAGCTCCATCAGTAATACATCAATTACAGGATTGCATCTTACTACAACATCTGCAGTTCATCCTGTTGTAGCAGGTATCTGTAATGCAACTTCCGGAACTTCTATTTACAGAACTACCATTAATGATTTAACAAACACTGCAACAGATGCTGCTGTGCATCCAGTAATAATGGGTATTCATACGGAAGGTATTTCAGGCTCTGTTCCATTCTATTATAACAATATGATTGCACTTAAAAATGGAAGCAACACTAACAGGGTGAAAATTTTCGGAATGTATGATAATGGTTCTTCTTTATCAGCATATTGTTATTATAATTCAATTGCAATTGGAGGAAGTAGTGCAGGCATAAGTATTTCATCAGCATACTGTTTTAATAATACCAGCACTTCAATTACAAAGGTGCGGAATAATATTTTTTATAACGGACGAACTGGTGGCGGTAAAAATTATGCAATTGCAAATCTTCAGGCAAATTCTTCGTTCTGGACATCTGCTGTTTCCAACTATAACGATCTATATAGTTTTGATGCAAACACTATTGGACTGTGGGGAGTTAATGATAAAACATTTGCTGCATGGAAATCGATAACATCAGGTGATGCGAATTCAGTAAGTGCATTTGTACAGTTTGTGAATGCTGCAACTGATCTGCATATAACCGGTGTTAATTGTGAAATAGACAATGCAGGCACAAGTAGTTTGGGCGGTCCGTCAATCACCACTGATTTTGATAATCAATCAAGAAGTGCAACACCTGATATGGGTGCAGATGAATTTACAGGCACACCACCTTCATTGAGCATTACTTTATTGATTGAAGGATATTATACTTCCGGTTATCCTTTACCTTCTGTATTATATAGTACAGGTCTGTCTGCTGATTCAACTATTTGTGATTCGGTAACGGTGGAGCTCCATAATGCATCTTCACCATTCAATGCAGTGTATGTTATACCAACAGTGATAAATATTGATCGCTCTATATATTGTATATTGCCTTGCAGCATATTATTAAATAACTATTACATTGTTGTGAAAACCAGAAATGCTGTTGAAACGTGGAGTAAATATCCTGTTACGTTTGATCAGGCAACTTTTTTTGATTTTATTTTTTAATATTTATAGATAATTCAAACACGCAATTAAAAAAACGCTGCGTTCTCTGCAGCGTTTTTTTAATTTATAATTTCTAATTCAGAATTTATAATTCCCTTCTGTCATTTTCCACCCTTTAATTGTCGCTTTTACCACCTGTGCCTTTCAAATTGGCAGTGCATCTTTGTATCATAAAACAAATCAAAAAAAAACGTCGTTATGTCAAAAGTATCTATCTATCTCAACTTCCCGGGCACTACAGAAGAAGCCTTTAACTTCTACAAGTCGGTTTTCAAAACTGAATTTGTAACGCCTATCATGTATATGAAAGATATACCTGCACAACCTGGCCAGCCATCGCTTCCAGAGAATGAAAAAAATGCTGTAATGCATGTGTGTTTACCGATTTTGGGAGGAATACAAATCATGGGAACTGACATGCTGGAATCAATGGGACATAAATTGAAGATCGGAAATAATACAACGATTAATCTGGAGCCTGATACAAAAGAAGAAACAGATCGTTTATATAATGCTTTATCACAAGGAGCAACAGATTGTGCGCCGATGATGGATCAGTTCTGGGGAGCGTATTGGGGATGTTGTCTGGATAAGTTTGGGATTCGGTGGATGTTCAACTACACTTATCCGCAGAAATAAATTCAAAATTTTAAATTATAGATTCAAAATTTTTTCTTCAAATAAAAACCATTGTATTAGTTGCAATGGTTTTTTAATGAAGTACAGTCTGATTTATTCTTAGAATTTTGATATGATGAAACTGTACTCGGCAGGCATGCCTACGGCATAATCATATGCACATGGCTCTCACTGCCTCCACGGCCGGCAGGGCCGCGTTCCGCTGGTTCAATTGGGTTTTAGTGCA
>JBDTVD010000114.1:0-9970 GCA_040007375.1 Bacteroidota bacterium
TTCTGTTGTGGTTTATTAATGCACTTGTGGATTCGATATGACAAGGTTCCTCCTGAATGACCAGGTAGAGGTTGTTTAAGTTTTTTTAATCCTGTAATCCTTCAATCGTTTAATCGTGGTTCAGACAATATAAATTATACTGTAAGCAAGATGCTTACCTGAAGTTTCATCAATTATATTAATTAAAGGAAGGTCACGAGCAGGATGCTCGCGCTAGTATGTGCCAGAATGTACCATCGTACCTTTTTCAAGTCCTTCCCCAGGGGAGAGGGATTTAGGGTGAGGAGAATCCGTTATATATATAAATGTTATTTACCATGTATGGCCAAACCAATCGTAGATACACCAGTTGACAGATCAAGAAAAGCTCCTATCCTGTTGTTAAAATGATATTCTGTGCCGATATGCAAATCAAGGTATAGTGAACTGGCACCATTATAATAATCCCTGTCACCACCATATCCATCTTCCCAATGTGAATTTACAATTGCGAATCCTAAGGAACCTGCCAGGTAAAAATCCCATTTCGGATTTGCTTTAAGCAGGTCATCAAAATAGTAAGTGCCTTTTACGCCAATCGGTATCACTGTTTGACTATAGCGATAATATCTTTCCGGAAAATTATTGTTTCCCCAGTAATAGCGATTGGTAAACCTGAAAAAACTAACAAATGGTGCAAGTGTAAAATCCTTTGCCACATCAAATTCATAATTAATATTAAACACTGGCAGCGTATGACCTGAATATTTGTAATAGCCGGAATATCCCCCTATGCCTAAACCAAGGTTTAAAGTTTTTCCATATTTCTCCTGTGCAAAACCTTTGAAGTTAATTATGCTTGCCAGAAATAAAGTTATTATGATTATTCTTTTCATAATTGTATATATATTGTGTGATTTTATTTATTAGTTACTGAAGGAAGATGAATCACTGAAATAAGGTCCCTTTTCCATTAGTAAGGGATAGGGGCTTTATTCTCTAAAATTGTTTTTACTTCTGTGAGACTAATTTTCCTGATCCTATTACTCTATTATTTCCTGTAATTATATAGAAATAAATTCCTGGAATCAAATTTTGTACTTCAAGTTCAGTTTTAGATTTTGTAATGATTGTGTTCATCACTTCTTCTCCTGTTATGTTATAAATTTTCAATACAACATTATCTGTTGCTGAAAAATCATTAACTGTAAGTAGCGTTGATGAACTGAATGGATTAGGAGATACCGAAACCGCATTTGTATTTTGATGAGTCAGTGAATGAATTCCTGCAGGTATGCAAATGGAAGGAATGGTGGCCGTAATTGCACTTGTAGTAAGTGAACCTGTAGTAGTGAGTGCTCTTCCGTAAAGAGTAACTCCCGTTTGAATATCAATTGCGCCATTGTTGCACACTATGGTGCCATTAAAAACGGAATATGCATCAATGTTTACTGCTCCATCAATTTTCCAATATATATTTTTTGCCTCTGCACCGTTTGTTAAAACAACTTTTGCATAAGTGCTTGTTGTGAGCGCTCCGTTTATCTGAATAACAAATACTGCATTTGGATTGTCTCTTGCATCAAGGTATAACGTATCCGTTAATACAGTTGCCGCCTTCAATATATATGTATGCGGAGTGAGAACCAGGTTTCTTCCAAACTGTGCCGGATATAATAATTCTATATCGTAAGGTAAATTGTTGAGATAAGAATAAACGTACAGTAAATCCGCAGCACACCATGCTGTTGAACCATCAGGAATTGAATGAATAATGCCAGTTACATTTGATGAATCATACCCCGTTGTTAATCCCACATTGGATCCGATATCACCGGTAGCATAAGTTATTCCTGAATTAGTTGCCGGTCCGTCAGTAGAAAATAATGCATAGCAACTGGTTGATAAAAGTGAAGGTGGAATTGGTCCGCTGAGAAAAGTGCTGTTACATCCTGTTGGTGTATATACCTTTACTCCATCTACCGTAATAGATCCTGTGGTAGAAAGCGCTCTGCCTTCAAGTGTATCACCGGTATTCATATTAATTGCTGCGTTGTTTGCAATAACAGTTCCGCGCATCGTAGTCCCTGATGCCATACTCACTAAACCTTCTACTTTCCAATAAACATTACACGCTAATGCTCCGTTAATAAGCTTGACTTTTGAATTTGCATTTGTTGAGAGTGGTCCTTGTATCTGGAAAATGAATACTGCATTGGCATTACCTGCAGCATCTAATGTAAGATCTAAATTCAGTGTTGCTGCACCTGAAATTGAATATACTCCTGCAGTAAGCAATTGTCCGTTACCAAGCAGTGATGCAGGAAAGTAATTGGGAATTATACTGTCTAACTGGTTATACGCAATAAGTAAATCGACCGCACACTGGGCACTTGTTCCGTCATTATCATGCATAACGCCATTAACATTCCCAAAAGCTGTACTAGAACCACTATTAGTACCTACATTGCCTGTAAGCTGTGAAATACCGGAATTACTTACAGCTCCGTTAGTTGAAAACAGAGCAAATTCTGCTGCTGTTCCCAATGCAATCGTTTGTGCATAGTTTATTGCTGGTACTAATAATATAAAAGCTAGAAAGCCAGTATGAAGTAGTTTTTTTTTCATTCTTGTTTGTTGAAAATTTTATAATTTACTTTTAGTAAAGGTACGCAGGTGCAGAGGCGGATTTAGTAGTCAAAGTGATCCGATCAGCGTAGTTGCTTTGGCTACACGGGTTTGATATTTAAAAATCGAAATTGATTAATTAAACCTGTTTAGAATATATAATTCATGTCATGCATAAAAAATCATGACAATCACTTAATCCTGTAAATCAAGGTTCAGACAATTTGAATTACACTGTAAGCAGGATGCGTACTTAATGATTTTTTAATAGTGTAAATTCAAAATGTAGTCACGGGGAGGATGCTCGCGCTAGAGTGATTTTTCATCGCATCAGGGTATTGCCACATCACAGTTTCCATGATTCGCAATGACGGTGAAATAAAAACATCGCACAACAAAATACACATAATCCTTCAATCCGTTAAATCGTGGATCAGACAAAAAGCAATACTCACTACTTTTTTCCTCTGACCTTTCTGTTGTGGTTTATTAATGCACTTGTGGATTCGATATGACAAGGTTCCTCCTGAATGACCAGGTAGAGGTTGTTTAAGTTTTTTTAATCCTGTAATCCTTCAATCCGTTTAATCATAGTTCAGACAATATAAATTATACTGTAAGCAGGATGCTTACCTGAAGTTTCATCAATTATATTAATTATAGAAAAGTCACGAGCAGGATGCTCGCGCTAGAATGTGTAATCTATGAAGAAAAATCAGGTTCTATTCAGGGGATTGCCACATCCCGGTTCCCGTGATTCGCAATGACGGTGAAAGGAGGATGCTCTTGCTGGAATAATCACTGGTCCCTATTCCCTAAACCCTAATGCCTATTCACTAACTCACAACTCAGAACTTTTTATATATCCCCGTATAATTCTCCGGAGAAATGGCAAGCAGCTTTTCTTTAATTGTAATATTCACATCCAGTCCATCAATAAAACTTTTAATTGCTTTCTTGTCTATTTTACCTCCTGTGCGTGTCAATTGTTTTAGTTGCTCGTAAGGATTTGGATAACCTTCTTTACGCAGAATAGTTTGTATGGCTTCTGCAACAACAGCCCAGTTATCTTCCAGGTCTTTGCTGATGGATGTTTCGTTGAGAGAAATTTTATCCAGACCTTTTAAAAGTGATTTGCATGCTATTAATGTGTGTGCATATGGCACTCCTATGTTTCTTAATACAGTGGAGTCAGTTAAATCACGTTGTAATCTTGATACAGGAAGTTTTGCGGAGAAATGTTCGAACAATGCATTGGCCATTCCGAAATTCCCTTCTGCATTTTCAAAATCAATCGGATTTACTTTATGAGGCATTGCTGATGATCCTATTTCATCTTTCATTACTTTCTGAGTGAAGTAATTCATGGATATATATGTCCAGCAATCACGGCAGAGATCAATTAATATGGTGTTGATCCTTTTCATTGTATCAAATAAAGCAGCCATGTTATCGTAATGCTCTATTTGTGTTGTGTAGGGTGAACGTTTTAATCCAAGACGAGTGATGAAAGAATCAGAAAATGCAATCCAGTCGATTTCAGGATAAGCAACATGATGTGCATTGAAGTTTCCTGTTGCACCACCAAACTTTGCAGAGCAGGCAATGCCTTTCATTAATTCTAACTGTGTGGTAATGCGGTGATGAAATATATATATTTCTTTTCCCAGCAGAGTAGGGGATGCAGGTTGCCCATGTGTACGAGCAAGCATAGGAACATTTTCCCACTTGCGAGCCAGTTCATCCAGACGATTGCATACTGCTTTTATTATTGGAAGATAAATCAGTTCTCCTGCTTCTTTTAAGCTTAGAGGAATTGCTGTGTTATTAATATCCTGTGAGGTCAATCCGAAGTGAACAAATTCTTTGTAAGCAGAAAGTCCAAGCTTATCAAACTTTTGCTTCAGAAAATATTCTACTGCTTTTACATCATGATTGGTAGTTTTCTCAATGTCTTTAATTACCAATGCATCCTGGTGACCAAAATCATTATATATATGCTGCAGGTGCTTGAATACTTCCGGACGCACTTCTTTCAGCTCCGGCAATGGAATTCTGCATAGCTCAATAAAATATTCCACTTCCACCATTACACGATAACGGATCAACGCTTCTTCTGAAAAATAAAGAGAAAGCTCTTCACACACCTTCCGGTAACGTCCGTCAACAGGAGAAATGGCATTCAAACTATTCAGTTCCATATATATTATCTAAGTCTTGATACTTTTTTTAGCGATGAAGTGATGAGGTGATGAGGTGATGAAGTGTATTTATCTTCAGTGAAAATTAAACAATGCAAAATAATTTGTCTTGATACTTGTGTCTTGATACTTGATACTTGCTTCTTGATACTCTACTCAATCACCATCTCTTTATTAATTTTCTTCACTAATCCCTGCAACACTTTACCCGGACCAACTTCTGTAAATGAGGAAGCACCATCTTTAATCATCTGCTCCACACTTTGTGTCCAGCGCACTGGTGCTGTTAATTGTGCAATAAGATTTTTGCGAATTTCATTGGCTGCAGTATGTGCCTGTGCTGTTACATTCTGATACACTGCGCAACGTGGTGTGTTAAATGTTACTTCTTCAATTGCTTTTGCAAGTCGCTCGCGTGCTGGCTCCATCAATGGCGAATGAAATGCTCCACCAACAGGAAGCATCAATGCACGTTTTGCTCCTGCAGCAGTTAATTTTTCACATGCAGTTTTCACACCTTCCACAGCACCGGAAATTACCAACTGTCCCGGACAATTATAATTTGCTGCAACAACAACGGGAGAAATTTCAGCACATATATCTTCCACAATTTTATCATCCAGTCCTAAAATAGCAGCCATCGTTCCCGGTTGCATTTCACAGGCAGCCTGCATAGCATTGGCACGTTCAATTACCAGTTGCAATCCATCTTCAAAACTTAAAGTACCATTTGCAACAAGAGAAGAAAACTCACCCAGTGAATGTCCAGCCACCATCTCCGGTTTAAAATCGGCAATACATAAAGCCTGTATAACCGAATGAATAAATATAGCAGGTTGTGTTACGTTCGTTCTTCGGAGATCTTCATCCGTTCCGCCAAACATCAGTTTAGTAATTTCAAAACCTATTATATGATCTGCTTTTTTAAACAGTTCTCTTGCTTCAGCAGATTGTTCATACAGATCTTTTCCCATCCCCACAAATTGTGAACCTTGTCCGGGGAATATATATGCCTTCATAGGAATTATAAATTAGAAATTATAAATTCAAAATTATTTTTTTCTTCAACTTAGTAATTGGTGGTTCTATTGATTGTAAATCCATTTTATAATTCAGCATTTGTAATTTCCATCATAGGAATTAGAAATATAAATTCAAAATTATTTTTTTCTTTTAACTTAAGAATTATGGTTCTTATGATTATAAATCCCATTTATAATTTATAATTTATAATTATTTCTTTACCATTTATAATTTATAATTTAGAATTTATAATTCCCTTCAGTGTAGTTTTCCCTGTATCAAACTAATAAACTCACTCCTCGTTCTTTCATTTTCCAAAAACTCACCGGTGAATGCTGATGTAGTTGTTACCGAATTCTGTTTTTGAATTCCTCTCATCTGCATACATAAATGCGATGCTTCAATAACTACTGCAACACCCAATGGTTTTAAAGTATCCTGAATACAATCACGTATTTGAGTCGTCATGCGTTCCTGCACCTGTAATCTTCGTGCATACGCATCCACCACACGTGGAATTTTACTTAAACCTACTATATATTTATCAGGGATATATGCAACATGCGCTTTACCAAAAAAGGGAAGAAGATGATGTTCGCATAAAGAATAAATTTCAATATCTTTTACAATTACCATCTGCTTGTAATCCTCTCTGAAGCGTGCAGAATTTAATATCGCTTCCGGATCCAGTCCATAACCATGCGTTAGATAATGCATTGCCTTTGCAACACGTTCCGGCGTTTTTAATAAACCTTCCCGTTCCGGATCTTCTCCAATCTCCTTCAATATAAACCTGTACCTGCTTGATAGTTCCTTAACAGATTCCTCATTGTACTGATCAACTTTTTTATAGTTCTCCTGATGGAAGTCTGTGGATGATATTTTTTTCTTTTTCAAAAGATGGAATTTTAAACGGTTATATATAAAGTACTATTAACCGAAATATTCAACATAATTATTTTCTGTTTCAACCAGCTTCACACAATGCAACTGTGCACCTTCTGCTTTAATGGTAGATTCAATTTCTTCCCATATTGCAATTGCAAGCACTTCTGTGGAAGCCATTTTACCTTGCATAAAATCAACATCAAGATTTATATTTCTGTGATCCAGTTTGTCAATTACTTTGGTCTTTAGCAATTCACTCAGTTTGCGGAGATCATAAAGAAATCCGGTTTCAGGGTTCGGTTCACCTTTTACGGTAACGAATAAATCGTAATTATGGCCATGCCAGTTCGGATTGGAACACTTACCGAAAACCTCCAGGTTATGTTCGTTGCTCCATTCCGCTTTGTGTAATTTATGAGCAGCATTAAAGCGCTCTCTTCGGGTAATATAGATCATCTTTTTTATTGAGATGGCAAATTTAGCTGATTTTATTATCATCAGGCCGTCTATCTTTGCCGCCCATGAGAGTATTGATTGTTAGCGCTACACCACTGGAAGCCATGGGCATAACTCATGATGCAGCAGGATTGAAGGCTGGTGAAACTTTTACTGTTGATGAAAATACTGAGCTGTTAATTTCAGGAGTGGGCCAGGCGATTTCCGCATTTCATCTGGGCAGACATTTAGAAAGGAATAAATATGATCTGGCAATCAACATCGGTATTTGCGGTAGTTTTAATAAGGATATAAAACCAGGAACTGTGATTGGTGTAGAGTCAGATTGTTTTTTTGATTTAGGTGCTGAAGATGATAAGGAGTGGTTAAGTATTTTTCAGATGGGGTTATTGGGTTATGATCAATATCCTTTTATAAATGGATTATTGATTCCCGGTGAGACAGGTTATTTTCAGCAGTTGTTAAAAGTGAAAGGCATTACAGTAAACCGTGCAACTGGAAATGAGGATACTATTAAAAGAATACTGGATATATATGATGCAGAAGTGGAAACAATGGAAGGTGCTTCCTTTTATTATGCCTGTTTACAGCATCAGTTGCCTGCCATACAGGTGAGAGCGGTTTCCAATTATATAGAAAAAAGAAATCGTGATAACTGGCAGATGGAAATTGCGTTAACAAATCTGCATGAAACACTATCAAAAACGTTATCTGAATTAAACAGTAGAGATGTATGAATAACAAAAAAATTATACTGATAATTATTATCCTGTTGTTTAATTCAGTTAATTCAAACTGCCAGAATAATCCTCGCTGGAGATTGAATTTATCAATTGCTGCAATGAAAGGCAAATTGAAAAATGAAAATCTGGATATGGATGAAACATTATTTAAAGAACAGAAAATCACCACACCATTTCAAATTGGAGTTTCCTATCGCACCGGTAAAGCAACACGTCTTCTTTCAGGTCTTCGTTTCACCTCTTATAAAGTTAACTACACATCACATGGCGTTTATTATGGAGTTGGAAAAATTGATGCTGGTAATAATTATTATGTTCCTTGTTATTTTACTAAATATTCAATTGACAGGAAACTGAATATAGTTTCTGTTCCTTTAATAATGGAATTTGAGACTGTTAAAACACCTCTCCATCTTTTATTTCAGATAGGTTTGATGAATTCATTTGTTACTGAAAATGTGTATGAGTCATCTGGAAATTATGAAGTGAAAGGTTTGTATAATGACCCACAATATGTAAATATAAAATATCTTGTCAACGATATTCCTTCTATGGGTTTTAGCTATAGTGCGGCACCAAAAAACAAAGTAAATCTTAAAGAGTCATTCTTTTCATTTTATACATCGGTAGGTCATTCAGTTGATCTTTCTAAAAGAATTCATTTGAAAACCAGTTTTTTTTATGAAACATGTTTGGGCGATATTGTCCCGTCACAATATAGAAACCGCGATTATAAGAATATAAAAGGTGACCAAAGCAGTTATCGGAAAACTGTTGTTGGTGGATTCGGTATTGAAGCCGGACTTTCTGTGGATATTGGTAAGTTAAAAAGCAATTAAGATTTTTGGTAAGAGATTATTAAAATTATAACAGGTGAAATATTTTCAGCTATGAAGTGTCGTTTTGGTTTACTGTTTTGTCTTTTAGTTTTATATATATTTCCTGCTGATGCATCAGGTAGTGAAAAAGTTTCCGGTGATAGGAAACTGGAAATTGTTTTCTGCATGGATCTTTCAGGAAGTACCAATGGATTGATTAATGATCTGCGTGATAATTTATGGCATATCATCAATCAGGCAAAACTGCTTACACCGAAGCCGGAGTTGCGAATTGGCGTAGTGGGTTTTTCACGTCCCAGTTTTAAGAAAGAGAATTCCTATGTAAAGGTACTTTGTGATCTCACAACAGATTTTGATTTCCTCGCAGCGGAATTATCTAAAATAAGACCTTCCATTGAGAAAGGAGATCAGTACATTGGTGCTGCACTTCGTAAAGGAGTTTTGGATATTTCATGGAGTGAAGAAGAGGATGCAAAAAAGATTATATATATTGTAGGGAATGGCATGGTGGCAGATCCTTCCGGTGAATATATTAAATCATGTGAGTTGGCAGTGAAAAGGAATATCACTATTAATTCCATTTATGTAGTAAGTAATTATAAAGCAAAGGAAATTCTGGGTTGGCATAAAATTGCAACAATGGGAAGAGGAATAAGTTCAGAGATGACAGTTGGATTCCGGGAAAAAATAAATGATGAAACAGTTGCAACAAAGGAATTCTTTAATGCTGCACGTGATTTTAATCTAACCTGTATGTTTTATTCGGTAAACGGAATGACAAAATATATGGAATACCGTAAAGCAGATTCTATAGCTTATGCAGGTGGAAATGCTTCTTTCTTTGAGAGGGTCTATTATAAATCGATGAATCTTATTACTGGAGGAATGAGTTGGGATGTGGTGAATTATTACACAAGAACTGGTTTGCTTCCTGCATACAGCGATACTTTATTGTTTCCTGATTCTCTTAAAAACAAAAGCAATGAATATATATACGACCTGGTGAAAACTTTAAAATCAGATCGTCAGCGTTCGGTAAGCAGGATGAATACGATGTTAATAAATGATTATCCGCTTAAGATGCATGATCGTTATGCAAACGGTGAATTGAAGGATGATAATAATCTTTTTTCCAGATGTGTTATTAATATGCTTTTGAAGCAGTGGAAGGAATAGTAGGAAGTATCAAGTATCAAGACACAAGTATCAAGAC
>JBDTVD010000115.1:0-9915 GCA_040007375.1 Bacteroidota bacterium
GTGTTACAAATATAATTGAAGTACTATTAAATCCAATTTTTATTGAGTGACTATTTGATTAGGTGATTAAGTAATTAGGTGATTAGGTGATTAGGTGATTAGGTGACGAAGTTAAATTTGTCTTGTGTCGGATATTCACTCTTAGATTGTCGCATTTACACAGCAATAGCACCATCTTTGTTGACTAGCTTTGCATCGAAACAAAATCAATTTAAAAAAGTTTCTTAACACTTAAATTATAAAAGGAGATAAATTAGTATGAGAAAAATAATCGTTTTATCGTTTATCACATTGGATGGAGTAATGCAGGCACCAGGTGGACCTGAAGAAGATACTTCCGGTGGTTTCGAATATGGTGGCTGGATTGCACCCTACTTTGATGAAGCTGGTAGTAAGATCATGGAAAAACAAATGAAACCTGCAGATCTTCTTTTGGGAAGAAAAACTTTTGAGATTTTCTCTTCGTACTGGCCTCAACATGCAGACAATTGGCCAGGCATTAATGATGTTACCAAATACGTAATGTCCGGTACCATGGAAAAATCAGATTGGAAAAATTCTGTTTTCATCAAAAGTGTGGAAGACATAAAAAAGCTTAAAAATTCAAATGGTTCTGACATCCAGGTTCACGGCAGTGGAGAGCTTATTCAGTTGCTGTTGAAGAATGATTTAGTGGACGAACTTTGGCTCAAAATTCATCCTTTAACACTTGGTAAAGGGAAAAAGTTGTGTGTGGATGGTGCAATTCCGGCGGCCTTTACATTAACAGAGAGTACTGTTACACCAACAGGAGTGATATTTGTCAATTACAAACGGGCAGGTAAAGTGACAACAGGTACAGTAGGAGCCTAAAAAATCCAGCCCTTTTAGCCATTCTTCGGTTAAACAATTATATATATACATGCATCAGGTGATTAAGTAAACTTTTTCCTGGTGCATCTATATACATTTTCCTCTTTCGTCTTCTTCGCAGAATACTTATGCATCATGTAATAATACTACTGTAATTTTTCCAATGTCATTACAGAGTATAAACAAAGACAAATTGCTGATTTATTCGTTGTAATTAATTATTTTTACCATCCTCTGCCATCAAATACAATGCAATAGAATAAAAAATTCAAGAATGCACAAAATGAATCACTACATTTTACTTTTACTATCATCCTTTCTTCTCAGCACTGCATCAAACTTAAATGCACAGATAACCCGCCATGTTTTGTTTTTAGGAAACAGTTACACTAACGTAAATGATTTACCACAACTGGTGCATGATGTTGCTTTGTCGGCTGGTGATACTTTAATTTTTGACAGTTATACTCCGGGAGGATATACATTGGAAGCTCATAGTATTGATCCAACAAGTCAGAATAAAATTGCAACAGGTGGTTGGGATTATGTTGTTATACAGGGACAAAGCCAGGAACCTATTACCTATTCCAGTCATTTTGCTGATGGTGGACATGATTTAAATGCTCTTGTTCAACAAACTAATCCATGCGCAGTAACAATGCCTTACATGACCTGGGGAAGAAAAAACGGCGATGCAGGTAATTGTCTTAGCTTCCCTGTAATGTGTACTTATCAAGGTATGGATACTACTTTAAGAAATAAATATATAGATCTTGCGAAAGGTATTAATGGTGAAGTATCACCTGTTTCAGTTGTGTGGAATTACCTTCGTCAAAATAATCCTTCTATTGAATTGTATCAGGCAGATGAAAGTCATCCTTCCGTTGAAGGTTCCTATGCCGCAGCCTGTTGTTTTTATGCAAGTCTTTTTAAAAAAGATCCCACATTGATTACATTTAATTCTACATTAAGTTCTACCGATGCTTCCATCATAAGAAATGCAGCTAAAACACAAGTCTTTGATAGTTTACAATTGTGGGATTTTAAGAAACCACCCATTGCACACTTTAGATATGATATTGGTGCAGGTATTAATGAAGCACGTTTTATCGCATTAAGCTATGGTGTACTGCAAAATTATTTTTGGGATTTTGGAGATGGTGACTCAGCATCCACAGCCTATGCATCACATTCCTATTTAACTGATGGAACATATATAGTAACATTAACAACATCAACCTGCGATCTGCAGGGATTGCATACCGCTACTGCAGATACCGTTATTCAATTCTGCAGCCATACTCCAACTATATATACCAATCAACCCTGGGTTTGCCAGCATGATACACTCTGGACACAAGCCGCAGACTCGTATCAATGGATAGGTTATGCAGGAGCTTTACCTGAAACCAATCAGTACTTACCGGATTACTCTTATTATAGTGGTTTAGGAATATCTGTTATATCCACTCTTAATGGTTGCTCTGAATTATCAGCAGCATTTACCAATTCTCCGCAATCTTCAGGCTACTACTTTGATGGAATAGGTACACCGTGCAATGGAGATTCTGTTGCATTTATAGTATTGCATCAAAGTGGTTCTCTTTCCGGTTTCGAAACTATAGTATGGTTTAAAAATGATACACTTTTAACATCCATGACCAATGAAGATACTTTATATATAACTACAGATGGCAAATACCAATGCAGCATTATTGATCCCAATGCCCAATGTCCTTTGGATAGCACCACATCTGTTCTTGAATATGATTGCAGTGCATCAGGTGTTGAGGAAAAAGATCAGGAATTATCCTGGAGTATATTTCCCAATCCTGCAACTGAAAGTATCACTGTTAAGTTTACAAACAACATCCTTAAAGAACAGATTGAAATTTACAGTGTAACGGGAAGTTTAATTAAAGAAATAAAAGCATCAGAAACAACGGAAATTAATATTACAGATTTACCAAACGGACTGTACTTTATAAGACTGAAAAACAATAAGCAGACTCCGTTAAAGTTTATTAAGCAGTAGGAAAATACCCTTCCACACACCGGTTAAATAATTCGCCGAAGTAATTCTAGATCACTTCGGCGAATTATTTACATCAACCAGAATAAAAATAATTTTAGTTGATTTACTATTTTGGGATTAAATTTTTAAAGTGTTATCAATTGCTTTTACAAATAAGTTTATTGCTTTATAAAATTTGATGCTATTGTTTTTTTGTCGGTCTTAATTTGAACAGCATATATTCCCGGTTTCAATCTTGCTACAGATATTGTAAGCGCTGGTTCCTGGTTTTTTGGTGAAGTATAAACAGCTTGTTCCATTATATTCATGATTACTATTTGCTGTATTTCTTCCTGTTCAATACCAAGTAAGCTTATATTAATTTCTTCGGATGCAGGATTTGGATAGATAATTATTTTTCCTTCCTCATTTTCACCGTCCTCGTCAGCATCAAAGTTCGATTTTTCGCTAAAGTCAAATGTTGATCTGAAATAATTATAAGAACTTGTAGAACCACCATTGCATCCATGTATAAATGCAGAAAAGTAATTGGTACCTGAAGAACCATCAGCAGTGAAACCTGGTTCAAGTGTAACTCTGTTCGTTCCTCTGAATACTGTTGAACCAATTGATGCGGTAACAGTGCTGTTAACACTTCCGCTTATTGTTGTGACATCATCCGCTTCCTTATAATCACTCACTGCACCCATAGGAATTACAAGACTTGGAATTGAAGGACAAACGAGTTTTGATTTCCAGATTCCTCTGCCATACGTTCCCGCACGTAATGTATTTTCCCTGTAATTGATTTCCATCTGACGGCTATCAACAAAAGGCATAAGCGTTCCTGGTGCTCCGTCATTGTAGGAAACCCATGCAGTCATTCCCTTCTCCCTGTAATAAATACCTTTTTCTGTTGCTATATATAATCCGTCGTTACCTGCATGATCCATTATCATAGTAAAAACATTTTCATCAGCTGGTATACCAGCACTGTAATCACTCCATGTTTGAGTAATGCCATCATAAAATATTACCTTAAAAGATATAGTTGGATTTAAATCCGAAGAGCAGGATACATATACACTATTTTTATCCCAGTTGCTTGTTTCCACTGCTGTAAAACGGATATGATATATATCTGTTTCAATCATACTTCCAAATGTTGCACTCTGAAAATCCGGTGTTAACAACTGCCATTGAGGGTTGCCGTTAATATCCTGTGCTTCCTGGTGATCCAGCCACATATCATCAATATCGCCACCTATATATTTCACAACCTGCGACGCTGCATAACAACAAGGATCCCAATTATTAGTGGTTACTAAATACATCGTGTTTTTATCCAATTGAGAAAATGATCCTCCACATGGTTGATTAAACCAATTCAGATAATGCAATTTCAAAAAAGTACTGGTAGTACATGGTGCACACCATTGACAAGGATCTGATTTTAATGTTGGTGAACAGGTGAAATGCTGAATGCCTTCATCTAAACGAACTTTCCATACAAACTTGTTCGACACCGGATCAAATTGAAATACAGAACCACCTGATGCAGTATTGTAAATTCTTCCCTGGCGATAAGGATGTTGAAAGAAAGGATGCACACCAAAGGACTGACCGATACTGTAAGCGTTGGTGGCGGGTTCGAAGTAATAGTTAGGGGAATTGCTTGGAGGGTACATTCCGCGAGTCGTAGCTGATGCAAAATCAGAAACACCGTTTACATTAACAAAATATAACTCATCGTAACTTTGATAATCAGTTATGATCAGTTGATTATTTCTGAACTTATCAATTAACCCGCCATCATTTTCCCCAGCAAAATGTGCTGCAACTACTCTACCCTGCGTTTCATCAAATAGTGCAGAGGTTAAATGATCCTGCTGACCATAAACATATATATTAGATTCTGTGGCACCTGAAAATCCGTTCATCTGGCAGATATCCAATCCATAATTTAACCTGTGAGACAGGTAATTCGTACCAAATATTACTGATGCAAAACCACCGTCGCATCCTAAAAATATCTGCGGAGGTAATGTGTTAGGATTAATATATATTGCATGATAATCATCGTGAATACTGGATAAATTACTTACAGCGTTTGTAGTTATATTATACTGATGTGGTTTTACGCCTCCTGTTATCACTCTGTTATTTACAGGATCATATCCAATAATCATTCTTACAGGTACATTGGAATATTCATTTCCGGTAGTACCATTTGCTAATTGCTGAACTGAAAATGTATTGCCTATTATGTTCCTGGTGAATTTATGCAACCTCCGTTCACTAACTGTCCAGTTTTTATCACCAGCAATATTAAAAGCAGTAGATATATATATTTCCCGGTCTCCACCAACATCAGTCTGGTCTCCCAGGCATATACCAGCAAAACTGGTATCATTTACAAATGAACTCATATACGTGGTAATATCGTTAAATGTAATACCATCATCTGTTGACTCCATGAATAAAGCATGCTTTGCGGGATCATCACCGGACACATACCAGAAGTAAGTTCCAGGAGTGGCTTTTTCGATAAAAACTATACCGTGTATATTTCCAACAACAGGATTACCTGAAGGCGATTGAAACCACGTTGCACCTGCATCTGTGCTTTCCAACAATCCTTTATTAGTACAAACAAACACATGGTTGGCATCGTTTGGAAAAAATACAATCTGGTTTGTTTTTAACTGACTTGCATTAGGCAATGCTCCTAATTGTGTCCATGTAGTAAGGCTATAGTCATATTTAAATACAGCATTTTTAGTGGCAGCATATAATTCATTACTGTTTCTGAATTCAACAGCATGTACTGAGTTGTTGCCTATTCCAACTGGAAGTGCATTGTCAAAGTCTGGAAACAGATGCCATGTTGTTGTTGGCGGAAGTACACTTGCATCATAGTCGTTGGTTTCCCAGATACCTGCAGCAAAGCCACTTGTAACTATATGGTTCGGGTTGCCTGGGTCAACGGCAATGTCATCAATCTGTCCGCTAAGGAATGCATTGTAATTGGGATCTAAAGGATTTGATGTTGGATTATTGGTAGATCGAGGGCCAGCGAATTGCCAGACAGGATCTATTATTTGCGCGTACGAGAAAACTGATTGGAGAAATATTATTGAGGTGAGGATATAAGTCTTCATTTATTATATATTAAAGTTATATATATGAATTAGTTGATTACTGGAATTTAATTTAGCTGATTCTGCATTAAGCAGCAGTGCATCATACAGACACAAACAAACGGTTTTAACCAGGTGTATTATTTATTCCTGGTTTGCTTTTATTTTTGTCTCACATTTTCCAGTTCCTCAATCCTCTTATCCTGCTCCTCAATTTTTTTATTTAATTGAATTATATATAAAGCCATCTCTTCAATTTTCTCCATTTGTTTTGCCTGGAGTTCACCAATATCTAAACCTTTTTCTTCAATCTCCTTTGTAGATGGAATATTAGGAAGATGATTATGTGTGGATATATAATTATCAAGAGCAACAAGCGACATTAATTTATAATCTTTATGAAATACATAATCGGCCCATCCTATTTCAACAACTACCTTTTTAGCTCTGATGGCGCCATTCACCTGAAGCCTGTATGCAGGATCGAGATTGCCTGTACCAATACTGGCCTGACCTGAAACAAAGAAATTATGATTCGCATTTAAATCACCGGAAATGCTGTTACCCACAAAAACATCATGACCACAATAATAATTCAGCAGTAAACGGTTTGCTATTGGATCAGCAGATGTACCTGTTGCATCAATAATAGCATTTGCACCATCAAAACCAACTTCCATAACATTTAAATTTCCACCCATATATGAATTTCCCCACAACTGAATGGTACCATTGAATTGATAATTAAGTTGCGTATTGAGAAAGGGTGAAGCGCAGGTGGCAATAGATTTCAATTGATTATTTGGTGCTGCACCGAAACTTAAAATTTCATTATTAGAACCCTGTGCTATCTGATAGGAAATTTGTTTGACACTGTTAAATGTAATACCATTCTCCAGGTTTAATGTCCTGCTGAAACTTGCCTTGCCATCACCTTTAATCCGGAACTGCTCAACATTATTTGTTTTAATTAAGAGATCGTTGTTATCAGTTGTTCCTAAAAATTGATTTGCTGCATTCACATTTGCATTCCCTGCCATCTGCCAATCGTTACGTGTAGGTTCTGTGATGTAAATTTTTGCTGATGAAAGTTTACAACCGTTTTTATCTGTTGTACTCACACCATAAGTACGTGCACAGAGGTTGGTTCTGCTTTGATTTGAGTTGTTATCGCTCCATGCATATGTATAAGGTGTAACACCACCACTTACGTTTGCGGATGCATTGCCATCGCATACATTATATGCACTTACATTATATCCATTTGCATAGGTGTTGGCCGTTACATCAATTCGTATCTGATCCGGTTGCTCCAGTGTGACTTCTCCATCAGCAGTAGCACCATTTGAATCAGTAACACGCACTCTGTAATAACCTGCTGCCACACCGGAAATATCTTCCGTAGTTTTTTTGTTACTCCATAAAAAAGTGAATGGAGCTCTTCCTCCGGTAACTCTCAGATCAATTGATCCGTCTTTAACTCCGAAGCAACTAATGTTATATCCATTGTAGCTGGCTGGAGTAAGTGTTAAAGTCATTGGCTGCGCCTGTAAACATTTTGCAACGAAGATTAAAATGATTGTACAAATCATTTTGCCGGGAATAACGCTGTGTTTTTGCATGATGTTAAGTTTTTTTTTAAGTGAATGGTTAAATTACCAGATAAATGTAAACACAATTTTATTTGATAATACAAAATGATGAAAATTTTATATTTATTTTTGAATAGAGAAAAAGACAACAGAAAAACAAGAAGAAATAGAACACGGCAACTAAGTATAAAGTATTAGAAGAACGGACATATACTCTGTGAAAATTAACCGGAATTACTAAAGATGGAAATAGAAAGGAACCCCAGTTTTAATTTTTCCAGTCATCAACTATTTGTTTATTCATCTGTATATTTTCCAGTTCATGTGTTTTAATTAAATCATATTTAAAGGAAGGCATATTATCAATATTCAGAGCTTTCATTATTTCAGATGTAGGAACAGTTTCTCTGCCTTTTTTGATAGTGTTTTTAACTAAGCAGGCAGCTACAATTTTTTTATTTCTGAGGATTTTCTGCTCTACATAAATCCATTTCTCATCCACAAAGGAAATTCTTGTAAGCAACTCCGCTTTTTGAAAAACTTTCAAAGGTCTGTAAAACTGAACACTTATAGCCTGACTTGGAAAGAACCATTTATTTTTTGAAGCTATCTGAAAGAAGTTTGTACGTACCATAAAATCAATCCTTCCTGTTTCCATGATTGATAATATGGAAGCATGATTCATTATTGAAATGTCAATGTCGGTAATCCATACTCTGAATAATAACGACGTTGTTTCAGTAGCTTTAATTTTACTTTTAAATTTTGCTTTGATTAAAGCTGATGACAATCGTATCCATCTCATAATTTTTGTATTTCAATTTTTCCTTATCTAAAACTGTTTCGGTTTCAAATGCTGACTAGCACGTTCTGCAATTTCGCTGATTCGTTTTTGCCTTGTTTCTTTTTGTTTTGCCATTACAATCCATTGCAACATTTGTTTTTTTAAGGATTTACTTAAACTTAAAAAGAATTTCTTTGAACCAGGTTGTGTTTTAAATTCTTTCTCCAGGTCTTTCGGTATTATTAATTCTTCTACTTCATCTAAAATTGTCCATGAACCATTTTGCTTTGCTGCTTCAATAGTTTCATGACCTGCTTTTGTCATTAACTCAGCATCAATCAAACGCTGAATTTTTTCCTTATTTATTTTCGACCATGTTCCATTAGGTTTCCTCTTGCTGAAAAGATGCATAAACCGTTCTTCGTCTACAGGATTTGCTTTGCCATCTATCCAGCCAAAACAAAGTGCTTCATCCACAGCTTCACTCCATGCAATAGTAGCTTTACCGGTTTTCTTCTTATAGTAAACAAGCCAGACAGATTGCTTTGATGCATGATTTTTCTTCAACCACTGCCTCCACTCCTTCTGATTCGCCGGACAAAATGTTTCTATCTCTTCTTTCTTCATTATTTCATTGCATATATATAATACTGAAGGTAAAAATAACTGCTAAAAGGAAATCTTCAGTAGTTAGTAGTTAGTAGCTAGTAGTTAGACGACCTGAATAAGAAAAAAATGAACTTAATCACATAATCACCTAATCACCTAGTCACCTAGTCACTTAGTAACAAAAAATCATCGGTCAATTGTAAACCTTCTGCTGGTGTAAGGAGTAAAGCTTGCATTGTTTTCAGCACGCACCATCCATATATATGTTCCTTCAGCAATAACATCATAAGAAAATGATACTGCTGTTATCGTATTTTCTGTTAGCACCGTACTGTCAGCACTATTTAATATGCGGAATTTATAGGCATCAGCATTGGTAAGTTCCTGCCAGGTGAAATTAATTGTTGTGTCATTTGTTATTGCACTGTCTGCAGGCGCTGAAAGAATAACATACTGAAGAGAAAGATCTGCATTACTTTGGATGACGAGCGATTGCAAAGTGTAATCTGTTAAAGTAGCACCATTAATTCCGCGCACTCTCCATTGATAACTTCCGGGAAGTAAAGAAACGGTGAAGGAAACCGATGTAAAAGTAGTATCCAGAATAAACTGTGTTATACCACTAAACGTTCCTCTTACAATCTGCAACTGATATTTATCTGCACCTTCCAATGCCTGCCATACAAAAGATTGAAACGACACCGATGTATGCAACTGATCGACTGGTGAGCTGATAATTATATGTTTTCCACTGATATCATCATCAACTAACTTTTTACAGGAAGTAATTGTAATTAGCACCAGGAGCAGTAACAGTTGATTAATTTTCATAAGGGATTTAGTTGTTGAGATTTAATTTCAATTTGAGTGAATCTGTTTACAAAGTAAGCAAAATGAAGTGATATACATCTGCACATTTTGTAA
>JBDTVD010000116.1:0-9908 GCA_040007375.1 Bacteroidota bacterium
GCGAGAGAATAAGAAGAAGCATATAACAGAATCGCTCCTGCAGATCTTTCATTAAGTGCAACAACTGCCATGAGCATATATCCGGCATGTGCAATACTGGAATAAGCCAGCATGCGCTTCAGACTCTGTTGCCAAACAGCCAGAATATTTCCTCCAATCATGGATGCGGCGGAAATGATTGCCAGAGATGGGGCCCATGTATCATGCAACTCTACAAAACTGGAACTGAACAACCGGTAAAATGCAGCAAAAGCAGCGGTTTTTACAACCGTTGCCATAAATGCCGTTATCAATGTTGGAGCTCCTTCATATACATCAGGTGCCCAGAAATGAAATGGGACAGCAGCAATTTTAAAACACAAACCAACCATTATCAACAATACACCAGCAAGAACAAAACCCGGCATGGAAGCATTCTGACTATGCAATGAATTACTGATTTCCTGCAGATTAAAAGTTCCGGTGGCACCATATATTAATGCAATACCAAACAATAAAAATCCTGTTGCAAAAGCTCCCATGAGAAAATATTTCAATCCGGCTTCATTGCTTCTCACATTTCTTTTATCACTGCCTGCAAGAACATAAAGTGAAATGGATAATATTTCCAATCCGATAAACAACATGGTAAGATCAGAGTAACTCACCATTATAATTCCTCCTGTTAATGCAAACAGAATTAATGATGAATGTTCTGAAGTATTTGAATCAACAGAAAAATAAGATCGACCTATCATCAGCCATAACAATGTTGTTGTAACTAATACAGCTGAAAAAGCAAGAGCATAATTATCGGTGATAAGCATATGATTAAACCAGGAAGCACCCTGATTCCAATCCATATATATACTTCCCAGTGCAGCAACTAATGCAATGGAAATTATCGGAACGATACCATGTTTAAAACGGAATACTTCCGCCATCATACAAATGACACCAGCAACAGCAATTATGATCAGTGTATTCATGGAATCAGTAAACCTGCTTTATATGACTTAATATTTCTTCAACGGCCGGTTCTGTCAGCAACAGGATGGGCTTTGGATAAATTCCGGTACAAATAATAATTGCTGCAATACTAATCAGCACAACTTTTTCAGACACACGCAAACCGGTGAATTCATTATTTTTTTCACGGGGCTCACCCAGCATAATCTGTTGGTAGGAGCGCAACATATATACAGCACCTAATATAACAGTGAGTCCTGCTGCAGCAGCCATCCATGGACTGTACTGGAATATTCCATTCAATAACAGAAACTCCCCGACAAATCCATTTGTAAGAGGTAATGCAACACTACCCAGTAATATAATCATGAAAAGAATTGTAAATACCGGATTAATATGTGCGATGCCACCAAGGTTATCGAGTGAACGTGTTTTCATACGACGCTGAATTATTTCAACGATAAAAAATATTCCCACCACATTAACACCATGTGCAAGCATCTGAATCATTGCTCCCTGTATTCCTTCTGTATTCATAGAAAAAATTCCGGCGGCGATTAATCCGGCATGTGCAAGTGAGGAATAAGCAATCAGTCGTTTAAAATCTTTCTGAACCAATGCCATACAGGAAGCATAAATAACTCCTGTAATTGCAAAGCCCATTATTATTCCTCCATATTCATTAAGTGCCTGTGGAAATAAAGGCAGCAACCAACGGATGAGACCATATGTTCCCATCTTCAGCATAATTCCCGAGAGTAACATTGTTCCCTGAGCAGGTGCTTCTGTATAAGTATCAGGCTGCCATGTATGCAATGGAAATATTGGAATCTTTACTGCAAATGCAGCAAGGAAAAACCAGAATAACCAGCTCTGATCACCGGACGATAACGACACATTATATAGATCAGCAATAGCAAATGAATGTGTGCCTGGTGTTTGCAGATAGATATAAATCAAACCAACAAGCATGAGCAAGCTGCCTGTCATAGTATATATAAAGAATTTTAATGTGATGCGGATCCTGTCAGAACCACCCCACATCAGGCAGATAAAATAGATCGGTATTAAAGCAAGCTCCCAGAATATATAAAACAGAAAACCATCCATTGACGTAAACACGCCAATCAATGCAGCCTGCATCAGTAATACCAGTGCATAAAAAGTGCGTGGCCTGTCGTAATCAGAACCAAAAGAACTGAGAATAATCAGTGGAACCAACACATTGGTAAGTATCACCAGCAATAAACTGATGCCATCCATACCAACATTAAAACTGATGCCCAGATCTTTAATCCACCAGGTGTCGAATGCAAGCATATCACCGGGATCAGTTATATATAAACTAACAGCATAAGCAGTAAGTCCTAAAGAAACCAATGACGATACAAGTGCTTTCATCCTCACCGGCATTACATCAGGTGCAAGGCAGAACATTGCAGCTATTAAAGGAAGTATGATGAGTGCGAGGAGAAGCATTTACAGAATTAAGTTAAGTGCCAGTAATGCAATTATACCGATTATCATACTGAATATATAAAATCCGATGTTACCTGTTTGCACCACACGAAACACATTACTTGCGGCAGTTACAATATTTCCGGTTCCATTTACAATTTTATCGATAAAGCCATTTTCTACACGACGGTAAACAATAGAAGAAATTTTGTCCAGTGGTCGGGTAATTACTGCTGCATAAATCTCATCAATATAATATTTATTATAGATGAGAGATGTTAATGGTGCAAGCTTCACTTCTTCTCCTTCCGGAACATTTTTCTTTGATATATAATAATTACGAACTGCAAGAATGATAACGATAAGAGCAATTACAGAAACCACCATTAATGTTATTTCAAACATTTCAGAAGGTTCACCATCATGATGACGGAAGCTTACCAATGGTTGCATGAATTCACTGAACAGATGTGGCAAACCTGTTATTGCAGGCATTCCGATAAATCCACCAACAGCGGACAAAACTGCAAGCACCAATAATGGTATTGTCATTACACCTGGTGACTCATGCAAATGTGTTTTCTGTTGTTCACTGCCACGGAAGTTGCCATGAAAAGTAAGGTAATACAACCGGAACATATATATAGCAGTAAGTACAGAAGTTAAAGAAAGCAAAACAAACATGGGCAAACTATGCTCATGAACCTTTGCAAGTATTTCATCTTTGGAAAAGAAACCTGCAAAAGGCGGCATTCCTGCAATGGCTAAAGTACCGATGAGAAAAGTAAAATGTGTTATTGGTAACTGTTTCTTCAGTCCTCCCATATTCCGGATGTCCTGCTCATTACTCATAGCATGAATTACACTGCCGGCACATAAGAATAATAAGGCTTTAAAGAATGCATGTGTTACTACGTGAAACAGTGCAGTATCATAAGCACCAACACCCAATGCAACAAACATATATCCCAGTTGACTTACTGTTGAGTAGGCCAGTACCTTCTTAATATCATTTTGTTTCAAACCGATTGTTGCTGCAAACACTGCCGTTATCAACCCTGTAATTGCTACTACTTCACCGGTAAATGGAGCCAGTGAATACAATACATTGGAACGGACAATCATATATATACCGGCAGTAACCATTGTTGCTGCATGAATGAGAGCAGAAACAGGAGTCGGGCCAGCCATTGCATCAGGCAGCCAGGTATATAATGGAAGCTGTGCGCTTTTACCAATTGCACCTACAAAAAGTAATAACGTAATAGCAGTGATTGTTGCATCGCCTGTAGTAAATCCTTTTGCTGCGCTGAACACTTCGCGAAAACTTACACTTCCGAATGTTGTATATATTAAAAATATTCCCAGCAGGAAACCCAGATCACCAATGCGGTTCATGATGAAAGCTTTCTTCGCCGCATTATTATAATCAGTATTCTTAAACCAGAATCCAATCAGCAGGTAAGAACAAAGTCCTACTCCTTCCCAACCGGCAAACATTACTATATAATTACTTCCCATCACCAGGATGAGCATAAAGAAAATAAACAGGTTGAGATAAGCAAAGAAGCGACTGTGATCCGGCTCATGATGCATGTAACCGATGGAGTACACATGAATGAGAAAACCAACACCAGTAATTACAAGCAACATAATTACCGAAAGCCTGTCAATCAGAAATGAAAACGAAATATCAACACCACCTGTTTTAATCCAGTCAAACATCTTTATATATTCCGGAACAGAAGAATCTTCCTTCACATAAAAAAATAAAGTACAGCTGATGATAAATGAGCACAGCACCATTGCACTGGCAATGATTCCGGAGAGATTCACCGAAATCCTTTTATTCAACACACCGATTACGATGAAACCGAGGAGTGGAAGAACAGGAATAAGCCAGCTTAAGTTGATCATTATTTTATGCAGCGAAATTTATTTACCACTTCAGTTTACTCAGTTCGTTAATATCCACTGATTTAATGTTATTATATATCATCACCAGAATTGCAAGACCAACAGCTACTTCAGCAGCAGCAACAGCCATAATAAAAAACACCATCACCTGTCCTCCTGCATCATGATGCAATGTGGAGAACATCGTAAGCAACAAATTAACTGCATTCAGCATCAACTCAATGCACATGAAAATAATAATTGCATTTCGACGGAACAGAACTCCCATCACACCGATGCAGAATAATGCAGTAGCAAGTATTAAATAATATTCAACCGGCACATACTGTAACATGGAATTCATAGTATCAGCTGATTTGTTTTTTTCCGAGCATTACTGCACCTACCATGGCAGCCAGTAACAACACAGATGTTAGTTCGAAAGGAAGAAGATACTGCCCATATAATGCCTTACCTAAATTTTTAACAGTACCTACAGCTTCCTCATTTCCTGATGTAATCAAAGAAACTGATTCAGCACCTTTGGTAACAGACACCAGCACAAGCAACAGTAATCCGCCACTTATTACGGCTGCAACTTTCAGCAGCGTACTTTTATGTGGTTCAGCTTCCTGGTTCATATTAATAAACATTAATGCAAACAGGAAGAGCACCATGATAGCTCCTGCATATACTATAATATGTACTGCAAAAAGGAATTGGGCGTTGAGCAGAATATAATGTCCACCTATTGTGAAAAAGCAAAAGATGAGGTATAATACACTGTGAACCGGCTTGCGTGATACCACCACCATCAGCGCGCTGAAGATGGAAAGTATGGAAAGAATATAAAACGGTAATGCTGGATTCAAGTGACTCTTATTTTTTAATAGTGTAGTTCGGGGTGGCGAAAATAATATATTGATGACAGATGGGAAAGATTTGTTTATTGTTTCCTGTGTGCTTGTGCTCTTTCGCTGATATCAATTCTTGTATCAGCAGTAACACCTTCTACCAGTTTATCTTTTCCAAATATAAAATCAGAACGCAGTAAATCCGATGGCACCAGTCTGTCGGTTAGAAAGATGGCTTCTTTCGGACAGGCTTCTTCACATAATCCGCAGAAAATGCAACGAAGCATATTGATTTCATATATAGAAGCGTACTTCTCTTCACGATATAATTTTTCTTCTCCCGGTTTTCTTTCCGCCGCAGTCATGGTAATCGCTTCGGCAGGACAAGCTACTGCACATAATCCGCATGCAGTACAATTCTCTCTTCCCTGCTCATCACGTTTTAATACATGCCATCCTCTCCACACAGGAGCAAATTCACGTTTTACTTCTGGATACTGAATTGTTGCTTTCTTTTTAAATAAATGCCTGATAGTAATCAGCAACCCTCCGAGAATTGCAGGAAGATATAACTTCTCCTTAAAAGTCATTTCTTTATTCACTACCACTTTACTTCTTTTCGTAAGCGCCTGCATTTGCTTTTATTTTGTAAAGAATTTTATTTAACAACTATTTTTATTTTTATTGATACCGTTTATTTTCTACCAATGAAGCAATCCATTATGCCATAAGGTAAACACTCCTGTTATAAATATATTTATTAAAGCTATTGGAATGAGATATTTCCATCCAAGATTCATCAGTTGATCGTAGCGGAAACGGGGAATAGTCCATCGTACCCACATAAAGAAGAAGATAAAGAAGAATACTTTACCCAAAAATATTACAGTACCAATGATGGTAATAATGTTTGGAGACAGAGGAAGACCATTTATAAATGGAAAATTATATCCACCAAAAAACAAAGAAGAGATGATAGCTGCTGAGATGAACATGTTTATATATTCAGCAAAAAGATAAAATCCCAATTTCATGGAAGAATATTCCGTATGATATCCTCCTACTAATTCTGTTTCACATTCCGGAAGATCAAATGGCGTACGGTTACATTCAGCAAATGCACAAACGATAAACAGCAGGAAGCTTAATGGCTGATAAAATACATTCCAGTGAATGCCATGTTGCTGCTGAACAATTTCGCGCAGACTTAAAGTTCCTGTCATCATTACTAATGCAATAACAGCTAATCCCATTGCGAGTTCATAGCTGATCATTTGCGATGATGCACGAATAGCACCCATTAAAGAATATTTATTATTGGAAGCCCAGCCGCCAATCATAATTCCATACACACCAATTGATACTACACCAAACACATAAAGTATTCCGATATTAATATCAGTAACCTGTAAAGGATAATTTGTTCCGTTGATTACCAGATCACGTCCCCAGGGAATTACTACTCCTGTTAAACATGCAGTAAGCATCATCACACAAGGACCCAATATAAATAATGCTTTATCTGCATGACTGGGAATGATCTCTTCCTTCATAAACATCTTCACACCATCAGCAAGCGGCTGCAGTAATCCAAGAGGACCTGCTCTGTTCGGACCAATACGATCCTGCAGAAATGCAGCAACTTTTCTTTCTGCATAAGTAGAGTACATGGCAACAAGAAGCGATACGCCGAATACTACAACTACCAGAATGAGTTTATATATAATGTAAGTACTTTCCATCTACGAATTACGAATCTGTACGAATTTACGAATGAGATTATGGGATTGAGAATATTTTATTTACTATTAATATTTTTTCTTTGCATTTCAAGAAAGTCTCTCGACTTCGCTCGAGATGACAGCATTTATAATTTATAATTTATTTTCTTAGTTGTGTGCTTTTTCTGACAGTAATTTCTGACGGGAGATATCGATCTTTAACTGCTTTAATGTTTCGTAATGATTTTGTGCGATTACGGAATGACGATCAATATGGCGTGGTCCTTCAATTGTCCAGTCGGTGATATTCTTTTTATCATAACGGCATTCATTACAGATCCATGCTGCACTTCCATCAGCATTACTTTCTATTTCACCATACTTATCTTTTCTTCCGGTAACACGCAGTACATCATTTCCACTTAACCAGATGGCTACTTTACCACAACACTTGTCACAGTTGCGATGTGCATCCATCGGTTTGGTAAACCACACTCTTGATTTAAAGCGGAATGTTTTATCAGTTAATGCACCAACCGGACAAACGTCAATCATGTTACCCGACATTTCATTGTCAACAGCATTCTCTATATATGTTGAAATTTCTGAAACATCACCTCTGTTCATTACACCATGCACACGTGAATCACATAATTGTTCAGCCACTTTCACGCAACGGTAACAAAGTATGCAGCGTGTCATGTGCAATTTTATTTTATCACCGATATCAATCATCTCAAACTCACGACGCTTGAATTCATAACGTGTTTTTGCAAGTCCATGTTCATACGCCAAATCCTGCAATGAACATTCTCCTGCCTGATCACATATCGGACAATCGAGAGGATGATTGATTAATAAAAACTCTACAACACCAGCACGTGCTTCCAATAAATCAGGAGCAGTAATTCCCTGCACTTCCATTCCATCCATTACAGTTTGACGGCATGATGGAACAGGTTTCGGCATTGGTCGTGGATCTTTCTCTGAACCCTTTGTTACTTTAACGATACAGGTTCTGCAATAACCACCACTGGTTTTTAGTTTCGAATAATAGCACATTGCAGGCGGAACAATTGCACCACCAATCATTCGTGCTGCATTTAATATTGTTGTTCCTTCGTCAACTTCTATTGTATGTCCGTCAATAGTTACTTTTACTTTAGGCATATCTGAATTCCTGTTGATTCATTTATTCTTTTACGAACCGTTATGCTGTTGCCAGCTGATTTATGCGGTAATAATGTTTTACATCTTTTATAGAAGATGGATTTTGCACATACTCTTCAAATTCTTTTCTGAAATGACGGATAGCTGCTGCAACAGGCCATGCTGCTGCTTCACCTAACGGACAAATTGTTTTTCCTTCAATCTTACTTTGAATATCCCAAAGCAAATCAATGTCTTTCATTGAACCATGACCATCCAGAATTTTATGAAGAATTTTCTCCATCCATCCTGTTCCTTCTCTGCATGGAGAACATTGTCCGCAACTTTCATGATGATAGAAGCGCGTGAAGTTCCAGAGATTTTTTACGATACTGGTATCCTCATCCATCACTATAAAACCACCGGAACCTAACATTGTGCCTGTAATAAAACCACCATCACCTAATGATTCATAGCTCATCAAACGTGGTTCGCCTGCTGCAGTTTTTAATATTAATTCCGTTGGAAGAATCGGTACAGAAGAACCACCTGCAACAACAGCTTTCATCTTCTTACCATTTTTTATTCCACCGCAATATTCATCACTATATATAAACTCTTCTACAGGAACACCAAGCTCAATTTCATAAACACCGGGTTTATTAATATGACCACTTGCAGAAATTAATTTTGTTCCCGTTGATTTACCAATTCCAATCTTAGCATAAGCATCACCACCATCATTCACAATCGGAACAACGGCTGCAATGGTTTCTACATTATTCACCACAGTTGGACAATCATACAATCCCTTCACCGCAGGAAAAGGAGGTTTAATTCTTGGGTTACCTCGCTTACCTTCCAGTGACTCGAGCAAAGCAGTTTCTTCACCACATATATATGCACCGGCACCAACCTGTACATACATATCAAGATTATATCCTGTTCCTAAAATATTTTTTCCTAACCAACCGTTGGCATGGGCTTCTTCAATTGCAGTTTCAAGGATGCGTGCAATATAATAATACTCTCCTCTTATATATATGTAACACGTATTCGCACCTAAAGCATAACTGGAAGTAATCATTCCTTCAACAAGCAAATGAGGAATACGTTCCATGAGATAACGATCCTTAAAAGTTCCGGGTTCACTTTCATCAGCATTACAAACCAGATAACGCGCAACACCTTCCGGCTTGGCTAGGAAACTCCATTTCATTCCAGTTGGAAATCCTGCACCACCTCTTCCACGCAAACCTGACTTCTTCACTTCCTCCACAACGGCTTCAGGTGTCATGGTTTTCAATGCCTTTTCCACAGAAGCATAACCACCTTTCTCACGATAAACACTATACGTATTTATTCCTGGAACATGATCATCCTTTAATAAAAGTTTTTGAGCCACTGTTTTTAAATTTTCGCTTAATATATATTATACCTTATCAAGATAAGTCTTTCTTTTATTTTCTGATTTCAATGTATCAAGAAGTGTATCTACTTTTTCCATAGTAAGACTTTCGTGATACTTTGCACCACACTGTAACATCGGTGCTGTTCCACAGGATCCTAAACACTCCACAGTTTTCAATGTAAACATTCCGTCAGCAGTTGTCTGCCCGTTTTTAATGTTCAGCTTTTTCTCAATGTGATTTACAATATCCTCTGCACCCAGCAACCAACACGAACTGGTACGACAAACTTCAATTACACATTTACCAACAGGCTTCAGATTAAACATAGAATAAAAAGAAGCTACTTCAAAAGCCTCCACTGCTTCAATCTTTAATATTCCTGCAACATACTCCATTACAGGTGCGCTTAACCATCCATCAAATTCCGCCTGTGCAAGATGCAACAACGGAATCAATGCTGATTTTTGTTT
>JBDTVD010000117.1:0-9902 GCA_040007375.1 Bacteroidota bacterium
TAAGGATTGTCAGGTTCATCATCTTTTTTACAGGATGATAACTGAACAATGAAGATCATTGTCAATACATATATAATAGTTAATAATACTTTTTTCATTCCGTTTCTTTTATATATTAAAGGAATGCCTGTTTTAATGAATTACTATTCCAGTCTGTTAGTCCAAAGCTTAACGGAATATCATTATCAAACCCTAATATGTTTGCCATTGCAGGAACAATTTCAATACTATGTCCTATTGGTAGATTTGTATTATCTCCAATTACCTGTCCCTGCTGAACAACAGAAGAAGGACCAACCACCATGCAGAATATTTCACGTGCTGTCTGATCTCCCTGCATTACATTTACATCAGCAGTATGATCAAAAGCAGGTCGGCCGTTCACATCTATAGAATTATTTCCATTCAAATTGCGTCCATGTTCCGGAGCAACAATTAATATAGTATCATTTGCAAGTCCCGGAGTATTCTGAATTGTATTCCATAAATGTGCAACAGAATAATCTGCTTTACGAAGATTGTTTGCATACTGAGTGAAATCGAAATGACAAACATCAACATCCTGCATATTCACTACAAGCAATTCCGGTTTAAATCTTTTCAGAATTTCTTCAGCAAAAAAAACATTAAGCATATCATTACTCATCTTTGGAACAATTCCCCAGGGATTTGAATTAGGTTGGTATTGCAAAAAAGTATCACTGATGAAAGAATTAATTAATGCAGCTTCACTTTCTGTATTGGTAACTCCCGCTGAACCCTCAACATAAGGTCTGTTAAAATTCTGATTTACAAAACTGCGCATGTTCAGCATGGCATCTCTTTCATTGTTGCTGAGATTCAGAATATTCTCAATAGTATCCTGACCTGCTCCTGTATATATTGCAGTGGGCGCAATAAAATTTGCTCCGTAAGCAGCACCATATCCCGGAGCATTACTATAGTTAAGTGCAGGATATGGACCAAGTGTATTTGCAACCCACCATGAATTAAGTGCAGTGTGTTGTGGTGAATTATGTTTCCGGTAATATTCAAATATGGTAGGAACTTTTGGATTTTCTTTTATAACAATATCATTCGTTGTGTAGGCTCCTGTTAATGCAACAGTATGACCATTAAAATGTCCTGTTGGTCCTTCTTTATAACGAAAGCCCGGAAACAATGTACCGTAATTCTGCAATGGTAATGCTAATGGTGATGATGGAATAGGATCGAGTGAACCTATAATATTACTTGAAATAGTTTCAGTGCCATTCAGCATTGCAGTCATCAGGTTTCCATCTGCTTTCATTACAGATTCCAGATTACGAACACCACCTGCATATAAACAAAATACCACATGATTTGCTTTACGCGCACCTGTTGCTGCAAACAAACGACCGGAAGGTAATATATATGGAACAGCAAATGCACCTGCTGCTGCAATTCCCGCCTGCTTAATAAAATCTCTTCTTTTCATGTTCAGCTAATAAAAAAATAAATCAATCAATCACCTTTCTTTCCTCTAATCACTATTCACTGTCCTCTATTCTCTGGCGCAAGCAACATTTTCAAATCTTCAAATTTTCAAATCTTCAAATTCAATAATACCGGTATTCATCCGATGTCATCAATGCATAATAAATAAGCTTCGGCGTTAAATAAGGTTCATTGCGGATCAATTGCACGGCATAATATTTTTCAAATGCATTGGGTTCCCTGTTATATATTTTTTTGTAGGAATTAGTAATGAATAATGCAGTATCACCATTTACTACCACTGAATCCGGAATAATTGCAGTCGGACTATTCAGGAAGCCACGGATAATTCTGTCTTCAATTAATTTTTTATCACCGAAGGCTGTATAAACAATGTTTAATGACTGCAATTTGGAAGAGCTGATATTTGTTCCATAGACATCTGCATAAGCAATTGAAATAAATTCAGTAGTGCTTTTGATATTTTTTTTACCGGAGCCATTTGATTGCGCAACGGTAACAGGTTCCACTTCATACAGGTAAGTGGATTCCTTTTTACAACTGCCGGCAAAGAGCAGTAGTGCTGATACATATATATAAGGAGAAAATAATCTTTTCATTGCTTTTATTTTAATCCAACAAATTCATTTGTTTTAATCAGATCTTTCTCAATCCGCACATAATCCTGCGTGACTGCATAATTGTGAGTACCATTATCCATTTCATAAGTATCAGGAATCCGAAGTAAATATTTCTGATAAGCTTTGATTACCTGTCCTTCATAATAATTATTGGAATTAAATACAATATTCAGAAAATCATCTTTCGTATTTCCACTCTGCAAAAACAATACTGCATTATTTCCATCTACCATTGCAACACCTGATGCCAGTTCATTTTGTGTTGGATTACGGTTGATGAGTTGTTGAAATACAGCCAGTACAAAATTCTGACTTCCCATATTCAACTCATCATAAAATACATTATTCACCAAACGGTGATGCACTTCTTTCAGGTTAATAGTTCCTGCAACAAAATCTTTTCTTGCATCATAAGCAAGCTGCAAACGATCTCTTAGCAGTTGCACATAAGGCCAGGCAATCATGTTTGCCGTATCAGCAAGATACTGATCAAAATTAATCAGCATGATATACATATCCAGAGTATCTGTTTCGCGCAGCAATTCAAAATGATTGTCTTCGTATTCATGAGTGCGGAAATCTGCATCAGCAAAAACTCCTGTTGCAAAAGTATCTCTTGATGCAGCGGAAAGTGAACCATTGTGAAGCACATCCAGGTCATGTTGCAATTCTGAAGAATCAGGTTCGCGTCCCATTGTTAAAATGTAACTCCTGTTTATATAATCTTCGTAAATGGAAGAGCTTACTGTAGGATCAGGAGGAGGTACATTTCCCGGAACAATTACTTCCTCATATTTAGTACAACCTGATAATGCAATCAACACAGGAAATACCATATATAATAACCGCTGCATGCAGGCACTAACGCAAATATTTGGAAAAGAGATATGTTTCACCGGTGAAGTTTTTATTAAATTAATAATTCTTTATGAATGCAATTATTTTAAACAAGGTTATAACTAAAAGTTTTACATTTTATTCTTGCCGCGTTTTTATATGTTGAAGTGCGATTCGTGGAAGGTAAATCTAAATATTTGGGTCGAAATAAACAAACCATTAGCTTATTCATTTTTCAAACATTTACGACATTAACAATTTGAATTGAAATTGACAGGAGTTTAATAAGCATAAAGCATCAGAGAGGAATTAAAAGTAAGAATTTTAGCGGAAGTATTTAACTCTAAAAAGTAAGAATTCTGATAATGTTTTATTGCTAAATATGCAATTATTTTTGTATTTTTGGGACTATGAGAAAATTGACAGAAATTCAAGCTATTGGCAGTATTGCTGTTAAAAAACTTCGGGAAAGTAAACTGGAGAAAGGATTACCATTCATGATAAACACAAGATCATTACCAAGTAATCAGGCATATCTTGAATATCCTAATGGCTCTATATCAATTGTTCAAATATTTAAATCAGCATATGACTTTACTTTAGTGAAGCAATTAGATACTAACGAAATTCAGGCAGTTAGGTCAAGGTATCATTTATATAAATAAGATGCCCAGCCTGCACATTATTTCAGGTTCAAACGGTGCAGGAAAATCTTCAGTTGGACCTAGCTACCTTCCCAATATTATTCAGGATTCATGTACGGTTTTTGATGGTGATAAAATATTCATGCTCAAAAAGAAAGAGCTTTGGGAAGGTGGGAGCAGGGCAATAAAGGAAAATAAAAAAAATGCTTATAAAGAAGTAGCAGATTTATTTGATAAGCTAACTCAAGAAGCATTAGATGGAGGAATTGATTTTGTATATGAAGGTCATTTTACAAATGATGCAACGTGGGATATTCCCAAGAAATTCAAAAATGCTGGCTACTCAATAAATATGATTTTTTTCGGCCTGCGTGATACAGACCTTTCAGAATTAAGAGTCGTTAATCGATTCAATGAAGGCGGACATTATGTGGATCCTGTGCACTTAGCTAGTAATTTTTATGGTAACCTTGAGAAATTAAATATTTATTATCCGATTTTAGATTCTCTTCAAATTGTTGATACATCTGAAACAGAACCACACGTATTGTGCTTACTTGAAAACAATCAAATTGTTTCAAGTGTAAGTCATGAGCAACTACCCGATTGGTTTAAAAATTATTTACCTCATTTAACTCAGTTGATAATTAATTTTGTTGCATGAAATTAATTATCAAGCATTTTTCCTAATGAGCTGATTCGTATTTGCTTCTACTCGAGTGTTATAAAGTTTAGTTTTAATAAAGTCGAAATTATTCACATAAGATTATTATTTTTTTAACAGGCTATGAACAAATAGCTTCAGGTCCGAATGCTGTGCTTCAAAAGCTTCCTGCAACCCGGATTGATTCCCACGGTAACGACGGTAACCCATAAACCAGGCATTATTTGGTAGATGATCTCCCGGAAATTTAAACTGGTAGCGGGATTTATTATGCAAGGGCAGATGTTTTATATCCTGAACAATTTTTAATATGAAAAGATATTTTTTCCGTAGTTTATCTTCAAGAGGTTCTTTTTGAAAAGTTTTGTACAGACTGTCAAGCGCATTGGATGATTGCAGCATGTAATTGCCATATATTTCTTCATCCTCTTTATAATATATATATGATTTTAATTCTTCTGATTCTGTTCCATAATGATCAGCTAAAAATTTCTCTGCACCTTTCTCACCAATAAACGTTGCCAGGTTTTCATTGTATTCTGTATTTCCTGCAATATAAACTGTTGCATGTGTCAATTCATGTATAATAAGTTCTGCAAGTTTCCCATCACTTCTCTTCAGCATATTGCTTAATACAGGATCAGTAAACCAACCCAATGTTGACCAGCCACCTGTTGCTCCAAGTTCTGTATCCAGCATTTCCAGTTTTAACTTCTGCTGTTCTGCTTTTCCTTTTTCTTCTACAAAAAAACCTTTGTAAGGAACTTTACCAAGGAAAGGAAATTCCCATTGATATGGTTTCAACTCAAACGGACTGCATGCAGTAAGCACCCACAACACCGGTTTATTCTGCTGATCATAAAATGTAGTGTAGTTTTTTGATTCTTTCAATCCTAATGAATCACTTGCATATTTCCGGATCACCTGAATCAACTTCAGTTTTGTTTTGATTTCTGCGGAAACATTTGCATCATCTATCACTTCTGTAACAGGACGTGTATTCATCACAAGATGCAGTTGTCCTTTCAATTGTGCAATGCCGTAAATTACATCACTTAAATGTAGAATGACATATCCTGCTATTGCAAGAAGCAGCACCAGTAAAATAATTTTTATCTTCTTAATCATTTTGCACGGTACACAAAAGGCATATTTCTTTTCATCTTTCGCTGCAGTTGTTTTATCCTTTCATAAGATGCATCAGCTTCCTTTCCCAAAACTTCATTACCTGTTGAATGAAAATAATTTCTGTTGAAATCAAGTGCTGCTTCAAGGTCAACCATTTTATCAGTTGCAGAAGGCTCACTCAGCAGCAAGGGTGAATTGAGCCATTTATAATCCAGCTTCAAAAAATCTTTTCCTTTTCCTGTGTTCATGGTGGTAACTAACGGTCCACTCATTAAAGAATTGTTTCCCATGAGTTGATATTGATTCAAAAAAACAAAAGCTTTTGGATCATTCATAAATGGAACACCTTTATTACTGCAATAGGTTTTTATTTTTTGAATAGTTGTAACCCACGATTGCAGCAACTCCGGATTGTCCAGTGAACAACCTGTATTATATATTTCCTGCGGATGTGCACTTCCCAATAGATCAATATAACGATCGTATTCAGGTTTAATTTCTTTATAAAATTCAGGATAGAGTTCGGGTAAAATACGATAGTGTGTAAACTTCAGATCGTAATTCAGTACCACTAAATCAGGACGAAAATTTTCTGCAATACGGAAATAATAATATTGAATTACGGATGTCCAGTCAGCAAATAAAATAACACTTCCTTTCGGTGCTGAACGATCCAGTTCCTGCATCAATGTTTCACTCACATTAAAACTGCGCTTATCTGTTTTCGGGAAATTAATAACTGTCTGTATAATAATAAATGCTGGTAATATATATTGAAGATTCCGTTGCCAGGAAATCATCTTCATCATACCAAAAGGAATGCAGATTGCCAGAACAAAAAAAGAAGGAAGCATGTAAGCATCAGTATCTGCAGTCTGGTCGATACGTAATTGATAGATGAGCATCAGCAAATAATATCCTGCAGCAATATATACCAGTTTTGGAATCCTTTTGCGGAACAATTCAATACATCCTAAAATAAGAAATGGAAGAAAAAGAAAAATCTGTTCAAAAGATATTTTCATGAAATAAGGAAAACGTAATCCTACAATTCCTTTAACAGATTGCTGAGTATTCTCCAGCCATGCACCACCTGCAAGATGATAAAACAAACGCTGCATAGAATCCGGACTGCCGAATTTAAAAGGTAACGGTTGTGACGCCCGGATAAACATCCATCCATAAAAACAAACTGTGAGTATGGTGGTAACAATAGTAAACTTACGGAATGAATCAGCAGCAAACAGTACCTTGGATGTTGTTACTTTCTTCTGGTTTTTAGTTGAAGAAATAATTTTTGGTTGAAATGGAGATGTGAAAAACCATAGTGTAAATGGCAGAAAGAATATCATTGTAAGATGATGATTCGCCAGTCCGAATGCAGCACCAACGGCAGCTATATATATACTTTTCTTATTATGACTGATTGCATTTCCTGTTAATCCATAAATCACCATTGCAAATGCCAGCACCTGGAAAGTATACACTTCCACATTGGAAGACCAGAGCCAGGCTGTTACACCTGTAAAGAAAGAACAGCAAGCCACAAAAGAAACAAGGTGACGTGTGAAGAAGGAAACATCACCATATATATAAGTCAGTATCTTATCAAAAGTCATAAACAACAAAACAGTTGCAGAAGCAGTACACACAATAGAAAATAAAATCATTGCTGTAATGTGATTTACTCCTGCCAATCCAACTATAGCTGACCAGAGTTTTCCGGCAAGAATGTAAGCAGGAAATCCGGGAGCATGAGCAATGCCTGCAATTTTTGATACCAATGCAAATTCCGCAGCATCAGCAAAACCGAGGAAAAATCCGGTGTTACTGTAAACTATAATCGACGGTAAAAGGAATGACAGTAATGCGAAAACCGAAAACGAAATATTCTTTTGCATAAGCTTCAAAAATAAATGAAACCAGTTATCACTTCAGCACGCACAGCAGTGGTTTTCAACAGTTCTTTAATATTCAAATTCCTAATACTATTGCTTTTCCCTATTCCCTAAACCCTATTCCCTATTCCCTATTCCCTAAACCCTATTCCCTAAACCCTAAACCCTAATCCCTATTGCCTAATCCCTAAATACTATATTTGCCCACTCATTTAAAAACTATGTTACAATTATCTTTCATCCGTGAAAATGCCGCTCATGTAATAGAGCGTCTGGCAGTAAAAAATTTTGATGCCGGAGCTATTGTAGAGCGACTTATTAAACTGGATGCAGAAAAACGTTCACATCAGCAAGAAGTGGAAGCATTGCTGGCAGAGCAGAACACATTAGCGCGCCAGATTGGAGATCTATATAAAGCCGGTAAAAAGGCTGAAGGTGATGATCTGAAAAACAGAAGTGCTGCATTAAAGGAGCTTTCAAAGAAACTGGAAGATACACTGGCTTCTGTGGAGCAGGAACTTTACGCAGAGCAGGTGAAACTTCCCAACATACCATCAGAAAAAGTTCCGAAGGGAAAAACTCCGGAAGAAAATGAGAATATTTTCAGCAGCATCAGTGTACTTCCTGTTATGCCCAAAGAAGCATTGCCTCACTGGGAACTGGCAACAAAGTATGATATCATCGATTTCGAATTAGGAAATAAAATTACCGGTGCAGGATTCCCAGTTTATAAAGGAAAAGGTGCCAAGCTGCAACGTGCATTAATTAACTTTTTCCTGAATGAAGCAGAGAAAGCAGGATATTATGAGGTGCAGCCTCCGCTGTTAATAAATGAAGCTAGCGGATTTGGTACAGGTCAGCTTCCTGATAAAGAAGGTCAGATGTATCATGTAGGCATTGATAATTTTTACCTGATTCCCACAGCGGAAGTTCCGGTTACCAATCTGTTCAGAGATGTGATTGTTAAGGAATCGGAAATGCCGATAAAATATACTGCTTATACACCCTGTTTCAGACGTGAAGCAGGTTCGTATGGTGCGCATGTAAGAGGGTTGAACAGATTGCACCAGTTTGATAAAGTGGAGATTGTTCAGGTGCAGCATCCATCAAAAAGTTATGAGACTCTGGAAGAAATGAAAGATTATGTAACAGGATTACTTCGTCTCTTAGAACTTCCTTACCGTGTTCTTCGTTTATGTGGTGGAGATATGAGTTTTGCTTCAGCTTTAACTTACGATATGGAAGTGTATTCTGCAGCACAACAAAAATGGCTGGAGGTAAGTTCCGTTTCCAACTTCGAAACATTTCAGTCGAACAGATTAAAACTTCGTTATCGTGAAGGAAGTAATAAACCACAACTGGCACATACACTAAACGGAAGTGCATTAGCGTTACCACGTATTGTGGCAGCTCTTCTTGAAAATAACCAGCAACCTGATGGAATTCATATTCCGGAAATACTGGTACCTTACACTGGATTTAATATTATTAATTAACGAACATTGAGAATCAGAATAAATTTTGTCGTCCTTTTAATTGGAATGCTTTTTTTCACAGGCATTCATACAGCACATGCACAAACCGGACAGTCGAATGCAGAACTGGCCAACCAGTATTTCGGAACAGGTGATTATGAAAAAGCAATTGTTTATTTCGAAAAGTTTTATGATCAGGATCCGTTCACTGCATATCCTTCTTACTTAAAATGTCTGCTTGCGGTAAAGGATTATGATAAAGCTGAGAAGCTGGCAAGGAAGCAGGTGAAAAAATTTCCGGGTGATTATTACACGCGCACGGATATAGGAATGGTGCTGGAGTTAAAAGGAGAAAAAGATAAAGCAGCGAAATATTTTAATGAGTTAATTAAATTGCTTGCTGCAGATATTAACCAGATCAATATGCTGGGAAATGCATTTATACAGAAGCAACATTATGATTATGCATTGCAGACTTACACAGAAGGAAAAAAATTACTGAAAGGAACATATCCATTTGGATTTGAACTGGCAGAAGTTTACGAGAACCAGGGAAAAGTGGAAGAGATGATCAATGAATATCTGGATATGATCAATTACCAGAGTGGTTATCTTGCAAATGTAGAAACCATACTTCAGAATAAATTAGCGAATGAACTTACAGGAAATTTTGCTGACCTGTTACGTACTTCATTATTGCGTAGAATACAGAAACATCCTGATGAAGTGGAGTACAGCGAATTGTTGTATTGGTTTTTTCTGCAGGAAAGAGATTTTGAATCTGCATTTATCCAGGCAAGAGGAATTGATAAACGTTTATCAGAAAGTGGAGAACGTATTTTATCATTAGGTAGATTGAGTGTTACCAATGAAGATTATGTAACTGCAGAAAAATGTTTTCAGTATGTGGTTGATAAAGGACAATCATTTCCGTTATATATATCAGCACGCATTGAACTGATAAATGCTGTTAATGAAAAAGTAACTTCTTCCGGAACCTATACTAACAGTGATTTGTTAAAACTGGAAGGAGATTATCAGAAGACATTAAGTGAATTAGGCAAGAGTGCAGGTACAGCATCGTTGATAAGAGGATATGCACATCTGGAAGCATTTTATCTGCATAAAACATCCAGTGCAATTGATCTCTTAAATCA
>JBDTVD010000118.1:0-9892 GCA_040007375.1 Bacteroidota bacterium
ATTCTTAATTCTTCATTCTCCATTCTTCATTCCCTTAAGCGCATCCCATCCTTGTGCTTTCAGTTCATGCACATTATTCTGACGATCAACCATCGAACATCCTGCGGCTTTATCAGTAATATGTCCAATAATGGAAATCTCTGAACGGTCTTTTATCTTTTCATAATCTGCTAATGGAATGGTAAAAAGCAGTTCATAATCTTCACCACCATTTAATGCAGCAACGGTTGGATCAATTCCAAATTCAATTCCCAACTGACGTGTTAAATGATCAATCGGAAATTTCTCTTCGTAAATCTGGCAACCACATTCTGATGCTTTACAGATATGCAACATCTCCGACGCAAGTCCGTCAGAAATATCAATCATTGCAGTTGGCTTTACTCCACTTTCCTGCAACATCTGAAACAATCCATTTCTTGCTTCCGGTTTTAGTTGTCGCTCCAGCAAATAATCATATCCACTGAAATCCGGTTGTGCTTGTGGGTTCTCCAGAAAAACCGCTTTCTCGCGATTTAAAAGTTGTAATCCCATATAAGCAGCACCAATATCACCCGTTACGCAAACTAAATCATTGTATTTTGCTCCTGAACGGTAAACAATATCATCCTTATCAGCCCAGCCAATTGCAGTAATGTTGATAGTCAGTCCTGCACCGGAAGATGTTGTATCTCCACCAACCAGGTCAACTCCATAAAAATCACAGGCAGACAACATTCCGGCATACAACTCTTCAATGGCATCCAGCGAAAAACGACTGGATAAAGCAATACTCACCACAATCTGCTGAGGGCGTGCATTCATAGCAAACACATCACTCAGGTTGACCACCACTGATTTATAACCTAAATGTTTCAGGGGCATGTAACTAAGATCGAAATGAACACCTTCCACCAACATATCAGTAGTCATTACCATCATCTTCCCCATTGGGTCAATAACGGCAGCATCATCACCGATTCCTTTAAGCGTGTTTTCCTGCTTCAATATTATATTCTTGCTGAGATGTTCAATCAGTCCGAACTCACCTATCTGACTTAATTCTGTGCGACTATCCTTATTTTCAAACATGCGGCAAAAGTAAATGTATGATCCGGCTTTCAGAGGTTTTGAAGAAACATATCTCTGAAAATGTTTCATCACAGAGTTAATCGTCGTATCTTTGCAGCAAATTTAAAAAGAGATGCTGACAGTAACAGAAAGGGCTAAAATTAAGGCCATTGAGTTGATGAAGCAGGAAAATAAACCTGCTGATGCCTTTATCCGTGTTGGAGTGGAAGGTGGAGGTTGTTCCGGTTTGACTTACAAGCTGGAATTTGATAATTCAACACTTCCTGGTGATAAGGTGTTTGAAGATAAAGGGATGAAAATTGTTTGTGATAAAAAAAGTTTTCTCTACCTGATCGGAACGGAACTGGATTTTACCGATGGATTAAATGGTAAAGGATTTCAGTTTCATAATCCGAATGCTTCACGTACTTGTGGATGCGGTGAAAGCTTCGCAGTGTAAATTTTTTTTGTCCATTAAAAAAGTTTAGAACCATTCCAAATAAAAAAAGGAAAACAGTAAAGTATGACTGACGATTTAAAAGTGCTGGATGAAGTTGCTCTGGGTGAGTATAAGTGGGGCTTTGTAAGTAACATCGAAAGTGATAATGCACCCAAAGGTTTAAACGAAGATACTGTGCGTTTCATTTCAGCAAAAAAAGATGAACCGGCATGGTTGCTTGAGTGGCGTTTAAAAGCTTTCAAAATCTGGAAAGAATTGAAAGAACCAACATGGGCAAATGTGCATTATCCTCCAATTAACTTCCAGGATATTATATATTACTCAGCACCGAAACCAAAGAAGGTATTGAATTCACTGGATGAATTAGACCCTGAAATAAAAGCAACTTTTGATAAGTTGGGTATTTCGTTGCTGGAACAAAAACGTTTGGCAAATGTAGCTGTTGATGCAGTTATTGATAGTGTTTCTGTAAAGACAACTTTCAGAGAAGAACTTTCTAAACTTGGAATTATTTTTTGTTCTTTCAGTGAAGCAGTGCATAATCATCCGGAACTTATAAAAAAATATATAGGCAGTGTGGTGCCGATGACAGACAATTATTATGCAGCATTAAACAGTGCAGTATTCAGCGATGGATCGTTTTGTTATATTCCTAAAGGAGTTCGTTGTCCGATGGAATTAAGTACCTACTTCCGTATAAATTCTGCAGGCACCGGACAGTTTGAACGCACAATGATTATTGCTGATGAAGGTTCGTTTGTAAGTTACCTGGAAGGATGTACTGCACCGATGCGTGATGAAAATCAGTTGCATGCTGCAGTAGTTGAAATATATGCACACACAGATGCACAGGTGAAATATTCAACTGTACAAAACTGGTATCCTGGTGATAAAGAAGGGAAAGGTGGTATATATAATTTCGTTACCAAACGTGGTATCTGCGCAGGTGATCGCTCGAAAATCAGCTGGACACAAGTGGAAACAGGTTCTGCTATAACGTGGAAATATCCTGGTGTAATTCTGAAAGGAGATTATTCTGTTGGTGAATTTTATTCTGTTGCTGTTACTAATAATATGCAGCAGGCAGATACAGGAACGAAGATGATTCACATCGGAAAAAATACAAGAAGTACAATTGTATCAAAAGGAATCAGTGGAGGAAAAAGTCAGAATAGTTACAGGGGGTTGGTGAAGATCAACCGTAAAGCAGAAAATGCACGCAACTATTCGCAGTGTGATTCATTACTGCTTGGTGATCGTTGTGGTGCTCATACTTTTCCTTATCTGGAATGTTCTAATAAATCTGCAAAGGTGGAACATGAAGCAACAACAAGTAAAGTTGGAGAAGACCAGATATTTTATTGTAATCAACGTGGTATTTCTTCAGAAGATGCTGTTGGTTTAATTGTAAATGGTTTTTGTAAAGAAGTGTTTAATGAATTACCAATGGAGTTTGCCGTGGAAGCACAGAAGTTGCTGGCTATATCACTGGAAGGAAGCGTAGGATAAGGAAATTATAAATTCTAAATTTTAAATTATAAATGAAGTATTCCGAAACTTATTTCAAAAATTCAATTATATCCTCCTCTCCTGGGAGAGGATTGAGGTGAGGCACTAAAAGAATAATTTTTGAAATAAGTGAAATTGAAATAACGATTATCAAACAATATTATATATATGCTCAGTATTAAAAACCTGGAAGCCCGTATTGGGGAGAAACAAATTCTGAATGGGTTGAACCTGGAAGTAAAACCTGGTGAAGTGCATGCTATCATGGGCCCGAATGGTTCCGGAAAAAGCACGCTTGCATCAGTACTTGCCGGAAGAGAAGAATATGAATTAACTGCAGGAACGATAACATACAATGGTGAAGATCTAACTGAATTGTCACCTGAAGACCGTGCACGCAAAGGATTGTTTTTAGCATTCCAGTACCCTGTTGAAATACCAGGTGTGAGCAATGCTAACTTTTTGAAAACTGCATTAAATGAAGTGAGAAAATCAAAAGGATTACCAGCACTTGACTCCAAAGATTTTTTAATTCTGATGAAGGAAAGAATGAAACTGGTGGAGATGGACAAAGTGATGACACAGCGTTCAGTGAATGAAGGTTTCAGTGGTGGTGAAAAAAAAAGAAATGAAGTATTTCAGATGGCTATGCTCGAACCATCGTTATGTATTATGGATGAAACGGATTCCGGATTAGACATTGATGCTTTGCGAATTGTTGCAAATGGTGTGAATGCATTGCGTAATAAAGAGCGTTCATTTATTGTGATTACACACTATCAACGATTACTTGATTATATTATTCCTGATGTTGTTCACGTTTTATATAAAGGCAAGATTGTGAAAAGCGGTCCGAAGGAACTGGCTCTGGAGCTGGAAGAAAAAGGGTACGACTGGGTGAAAGATCTTGTAGAAGCATAATATATATATCAGGAAATCAGACAGTGGAAACAGCAACGGCCATACGTATTACAGATCCTTCAGCAAATATGTTGAATGATCTGTCAGCATTTATATCAGGATTAAAGAACGATCCATTCCGCATTGCAAGAAAAGAAGCAAAGGAACATTTTGAAAGTTTAGGATTCCCTACAACCCGTCATGAAGAATGGAAATATACTAATGTACTTCCTCTTCTTGAAAAAGATCTGCAGCAGGCTTCACTTCCTGTAAGTATTCCATCCGGTTCAGAAACTATTTCCGGTCTTGATTTATCAGGTGGAATTGTGCTGTTGATGGTGAATGGTTTTTTGCAACCCATTCCTGGTGGATTGCCGGAGGGACTTACCATTAAAAGTATCCGTGATGCAGTAAATGATCCGATGTTTGTTAAGCATTTTGATAAGTATGCTGATAAGAAAGACGATGCTTTTGCTGCACTTAATACTGCTTTTGTAAATGAAGGTATATATATTGAAGTTGCTTCAGGAAGAAAGATTGATCAGCCTGTATATATAATAAATCATACTTCAGTAGTTGAGGATTCATGGACTAACAATCGTTGCCTGATAGTCTCCAGAAAAAATTCACAGGCTTCTGTTGAATGGCTTACTACATCATCAGGAAAAGGAAAGTGTGCTTCTTTAATAAATGCAGTAACTGAAATTGCAGTAGAGGAAAATGCACGACTGGATTTCTGCATTCTTCAAAATGATCTTGATCATGTTTCTCAGGTTTGCAATACTTATGTAAACCAGGAGCGTGATTCTCATTTTAATATTAATACTATTACAATGGGAGGTTTGCTGGTTAAAAATAAACTGCACCTGATGCTGGCTGATCAGAATATTGAAACTCATCTTTTCGGTTTATATATGGGAAGCGGAAAGCAGGTGATCGATAATCATACTGCAGTGTTTCATGCAAAGCCAAATTGTTTCAGTAATCAACGGTATAAAGGAATTCTTGATGATGATTCGACAGGTGTTTTTAATGGAAAAATTTTCGTTTTCCAGGATGCACAGAAAACAAATGCTTATCAGTCGAATAAAAATATTTTGCTGAGTGATGGTGCAACCATGAATGCAAAGCCACAACTGGAAATTTTTGCTGATGATGTGAAATGTTCTCATGGTGCAACAACTGGTCAGCTTGATGATGAAGCATTGTTCTATCTCCGTTCAAGAGGAATAGGAGTGGAGAATGCAAAGGCTTTACTGAATGTAGCATTTGCTGCTGATGTAATTCAGAATATACCAAATGAAATTTTAAGAGAATATATATTAAATCTGATTCAGAATAAACTGGTGAAGGAGGCATAATGATTTTGACAGAACAACTTAAGTCAAAAACAGTTTTTAATGTGGAGGAAGTACGAAAGGATTTTCCGATTCTTACTCAAAAGGTTTATGGTCATCCTTTGGTTTATCTTGATAATGCTGCAACTTCGCAAAAGCCACAGGTAGTAATTGATGCATTAACGAAGTATTATTCTGAATACAATGCAAACATTCATCGTGGAGTACATTTCTTAAGTCAGAAAGCTTCTGCTGCTTATGATGAGGTGAGAATAAAAGTTCAGAAGCTGATAAATGCAGCATCGGAAAGAGAAATTATTTTCACACGGGGAACAACAGAGAGTATTAACCTCGTTGCTTCTTCATTCGGAAGGAAATATATAAAGTTTGGTGATGAAGTAATCATTTCTGCAATGGAACATCACAGCAATATTGTTCCCTGGCAGTTGATGTGTGAGGAACGTGGCGCCTTGCTGAAAGTAATTCCCATGAATGATTCAGGTGAATTGCTGATTGATGAATACCGAAAATTACTGAGTGATAAAGTTAAGTTGGTTGCTGTTGTTCACACTTCCAATTCATTAGGAACAATAAATCCTGTTAAAGAAATTATTGATCTCGCACATAAAAAAAATATTCCTGTATTGCTTGATGTAGCACAGTCAATGGCTCATGAAGCAATAAATGTGCAGGAACTGGATTGTGATTTTTTAGCATTCTCCGGTCATAAAATGTTTGGTCCTACTGGTGTTGGTTGCCTGTATGGAAAATTAAATTTACTGGAAAGCATGCCTCCGTACCAGGGTGGTGGTGATATGATTCATTCTGTAAGTTTTGAAAAAACAACGTACAATGAAGTTCCTTACAAGTTTGAAGCTGGAACACCGAATGTGGCTGATGTAATTGCATTAGGTGCTGCTGTTGATTATCTTCAATCACTGGATCGAAATGCAGCAATTGAACATGAAATGATGTTACTGGAATATGCAACACAACAATTAACTGATATAAATGAAGTGAAATTGATTGGCACTGCAAAGAATAAAACCAGTGTGGTATCATTTATAATTGATGGTGTGAATGCACTGGATGCAGGAATGTATCTCGATACTTTAGGAATTGCAGTACGTACAGGTCATCATTGTACAGAACCCGTTATGAAACGACTGAACATCACAGGTACTTTACGCGCCTCGTTTCTCTTTTATAATACAAAAGAAGAAGTAGATGCATTGGTGGAAGGAGTGAAAGGAGCAATAAAATTATTAAGAGTAAAATAAAATGTCATCCATAGCAGAAATAGAAAAGGAAATTGTAGAAGAGTTTGAACTCTTTGATGACTGGACAGAAAAATATCAGTACATCATCGAACTCGGACAAAAACTACCTGAGCTGGATGATAAGTATAAAATTGATGAGAATAGAATCAAAGGATGCCAGAGCAGTGTGTGGTTGAACTGTGAAGAGAAAAATGGCAATATATATTTTGAAGCTGACAGCGATTCTACTTTTGTTAAAGGTGAAATTGCATTATTAATAAGAGTATTAAGCGGACAGAATCCGGAAGCTATACTGAATTCACAACTGGGATTTATTGATGAGATTGGATTGAGACAGCATGTTGCTGTAACACGTGCAAATGGCCTGGCTTCTATGATTAAACAAATGAAATTGTATGCTGTGGCCTTTCAAAGCAAAGAATAGTATGGAAGAGGTTAAAGAAAATAACAATGAAAATACTCCGGTTCCGGAAGTAAAAAGCATGCGCGACAGAGTGGTGGAAACATTAAAGACCTGTTACGATCCGGAGATTCCTGTTGATATATATGAACTGGGATTGATTTACGAAATCCGTATTGATGAAGGTAATGATGTATATATAAAGATGACACTTACTTCACCGGCTTGTCCTGTTGCAGAGACATTACCACCCGACATTGAAAACAAAGTGCGTGATATGCCTGATGTAAATGATGCAAAGGTGGAAGTAACATTTGATCCACCATGGGATAAGGATATGATGAGCGAAGAAGCAAAGCTGGAATTGGGAATGTGGTAAAGGGAATTATAAATTATAAATTACAAATTATAAATTATTGTCATTTCTCTGCGTCCTCCGCTCCTCAGCGATCTCCGCGTGAAATAAAAAAACAACAATAGAAGAATAACATCACAAATTGTAAAAATTAAAGTCTTGATACTTGCGTCTTGATACTTGATACTAAAAAATGGAGATTGTAAATAAAGTTTCTCAAAGTGGCTTACTCACTATCAACCTGGAAGATTTTTTTCCTGTTGAGGAAATGGTATTGCTTGATATCCGTGCATGGCTTTTTGAAGACATGATTTTAAAGGAAAAAGATTTTCGCGAATATATAAAGCAGCATAACTGGCAGCAGTATACCAATAAATATGTAGCTGTTACATGCACCGCTGATGCCATCATTCCTACATGGGCTTATATGCTGGTGGCGGCGCAACTGGCTCCCGTTGCAAAAGCAGTTTATTTCGGAGACAGGAATCAAATGGAAGAAGCTGTTTTTAGATCTCTGCTGAAAACATTGGATCCTGCTATTTATAAAGATCAACGAATAGTGATTAAAGGCTGTTCTGATAAAGAAGTACCTGTTTCAGCCTACATGGAAATCACCCGTTTATTACAACCTTTTGTGAAAAGCATCATGTATGGTGAACCCTGTTCTACGGTTCCTGTTTATAAAAGAAAAGATTGATGTTTGGTAATGCTGCCGTTACTATTTTTACGCTCCCGTTAAAACCGTAAGAAGTGTTATTATCCCTCGAACAGATAAAGCTGCCTATCGCTGCAGAAATGTCGCTCTTTGAACAAAAGTTCCGGCAGGCCATGCAAAGCAGAGTTCCATTGCTCGACAGGATCATGCATTATATAGTAAAACGAAAAGGCAAACAGATGCGACCGATGTTTGTTTTTCTTACTGCAGGAATGTGCGGCACCATCACTGAAAGTACTTATCGTGCTGCATCTTTAATTGAATTACTGCACACTGCAACATTAGTACATGATGATGTTGTGGATGACAGTAATCTTCGTCGTGGATTTTTTTCTATTAATGCACTCTGGAAAAATAAAATTGCTGTACTGGTTGGTGATTATCTTTTATCAAGAGGATTGTTGTTAAGTGTGGAGCATGAAGAATTTGAATTACTGAAAATTGTTTCTACTTCAGTAAGAAAAATGAGTGAAGGTGAATTGCTGCAGATTGAAAAAGCACGCAAACTAGATATTACCGAAGAAGTATATTATGAAATTATACAAAGTAAAACGGCATCTCTCATTGCTTCCTGTTGTGCAACAGGTGCATCGTCAGTTGGAATGGATAAGGATAAAGTAGAACAACTTCGTCTCTTTGGTGAACTTGCCGGAATATCATTTCAGATTAAAGATGATCTGCTGGATTATGAGAGCAGTTTAAAAACCGGCAAACCAACAGGTATCGATATCAAAGAACATAAAATGACATTGCCTGTTATATATACATTGCAGCATTGTGCCCGTGATCAAAGAAAATTTATCATCAATACCATTAAAAATAACAGTTCCGATAATAAAAAAGTAGCACAGGTAATAAAAACAGTTATTGATACTGGCGGTGTAAAGTATGCACAGGAACAGATGAATATATATCGCAACAAAGCACTCGAAGTCTTGTCCCAGTTTGAAGATAACAATTATAAAAAGTCTCTGGAAGGATTGATACGATATACAACGGAAAGAGAAAACTAAAAAGGAATTATAAATTATAAATTATAAATTAGAAATTATTTTCTCTGTGCCTCTGCGATCTCTGTGTGAAACAATAGATAAACAATAGAAGAATAAACATAACGACAAGAAAAATCAAAGTCTTGTTACTTGAATCTTGATACTTGATACTAAACAATGATAAATCAACTGAGACCGAGAATTAAAAGGAATTATAAATTATAAATTATTTTCTCTGCGTTCCTCTGCGCCTCCCCAACCTCAGCGTGAAATAAAAACTGCCAATAGAAACTAAAATATTACCATAAGAAAAATCAAAGTCTTGATACTTGTGTCTTGATACTTGATACTAAGCAATGATAAATCAACAGACAAAAGAACTCATTCTCGAAACTTCCCGCATAGAGGAAGTGGTGGGTGATTTTGTTGTGCTGAAAAAAAGAGGAGCTAACTTGTTAGGCTTATGTCCTTTTCATAATGAGAAGAGCCCATCATTCACAGTGTCACCTGCAAAAGGATTTTTCAAATGCTTCGGTTGTGGTAAAGCCGGCGACTCTGTTACATTTATTATGGAGCATGAGCATCTTACTTTTCCTGAATCGCTGCGTTACCTTGCTGCCAAATATAATATCGCTGTTGAAGAAGATACACCGTCACCGGAATATATAGAAGAAAAAAATCAGCGCGAAAGTTTATTTATTGTTTCAACATTTGCACAACGTTATTACTCTGCACAGTTGTGGGAAACAGAGGAAGGAAAAGCTGTTGGTTTAAGTTATTTCCGTGAACGTGGTTTCACAGATGAGATAATAAATAAATTTCAGTTAGGATATGCACCAGATTCATGGGGCACTTTTACAATTGCTGCTTTGTCAGAGGGATATCAGCTGGAAT
>JBDTVD010000119.1:0-9881 GCA_040007375.1 Bacteroidota bacterium
CTTCGCATACTGTGTGAAGTAATCAAATCACAAAATCGATATGCTTCACGAGTGCGGCTGTTTTTATAAACCTGAACCTGTATGCCGCGACGTTCCCTGGTTTTGTTAGCTGTGTATGTCCATCCTGCAGCCTCCATCAGTTTCTTGATGTTTTTATTCAGGTTTACATTGCTGATAGGAGGGAATAATGTTTTGTATTTGTTTTTGTATTTGTTAATGATGTCAACACAATATCCGGGCAATCGTATTCTGGTGAAAGTCTGTGTTTTTTTTGATGTTGCTTTCAGATAATAATGTTCTCCTTCTTTCTCTACATTCAACGGCTTTAAATTTAACAGATCGGAAACCCTTAAAGCAACTGTACATCCGAAAACAAAAACATCTTTTGTAACACCTAATGTTGGTGTGAGTTGTTCTTGCAGTTTGGTATCATAAATCAGTGTGTTTAATTGCTCCGGTAATAATGTTATAATTGGAATCTCTTCTTTCCTCACATAAAAACTTTTATGAAACTCACCTGCTTTTACTCCGGATTCAAGATTGAGATAATTAAAAAACACACGCAGCATTTTTATGTTATTGCCTACATAATTATCAAAATGCCCCAGGTCATTATATAAATAGTCTGTAAATTTTTTATAAAACTTTTTCCAGTAACTTTTTTCCACTGTAAATTCTCTCTTTCCAAACTTTACTGATGAACGGATCCGAAGCTTGAATTTTTTTTCAATTGAAAAATCACTGAGTAGCTTTCTTAAATATTTATAATTTTCAGCACTACCTGACCGAAGCCGCTTCCCGTTCTTTTGAAGTCTTTTGCCACTGATGGAGTTTTTTACAAACTTGTCATAGTGTTCAAAAAAATCAATTTCATATCGGGCAGGTGTATTCAACATAGAATTTTAATTTGTGTATGAAGGAATCAAATAGAATTTTATGATTACAAAATATGATTTTAAAAATACGTGAGATTAAATTTAAAATAAAAGTTCTGGTAAAATGTTAATTTTACTATTCAGGATTTTATTTGAATGTGCAGTCAGCAGTTTTATCTATATTTATTAAAATAATATATATATATGTTCGTAATTTTATTTCCGCAGTATAATAAGTTTACTAGTTGAATATTGATTACCTGATATTATTTTTAAGAGGTGTATTCCATCTGCAACTCTTTTCAGGGTGATGTTTTTACAAGTACTCCATTTCGCAAGTTTCTCCTGCCCGATGATTTTACCATTGATGTCTGTTATTTCCAGTAAACCCTCTTTGCCTGCAGGTAATATATAATTTATTGAAAACTGTCCATCAGATGGATTTGGACCGATACGAATACCGAAATCATGTGTGCCTTCATTAATATAAGTTAGAGAATCGCAAATACTGCCGGAACTGCTGCCTAAAAAATAATTCGGATGGTTGGGAAGTGAATTGAAATAATAGAAAGGAAGCTGCACACCATGCTGAACAAAATCACATGCTGTGCCAGGGTTGTCAGGCTGATTGATATAATGCATATGAAAAGTTCCGTTACCAGTGCTTATATATATTTTTCCATCAGGCGCCAGTTGTGCTATATTGTAAACTGCCGGTAATGGTAATAAAGAGCCACCGGGAAGTGGAGAGTAAAAACTATCCCAAACGGCAATCGTAGTTTGCGTTGCTGCAATGTTTGGGTCAGTTACATCAAACTGGTAAACATATTTTGTAGAAGGTGCATACAGAAATTCAGAATTGGGTGAGAAGGCAACTCCTCTTCCTGTTCCTGAATCATTGATTGCAATATGTGTAAAGTTGCTGAAGGTTCCGGAACATCTGTCAAAATCCAGTATATCCAGATCTGTTACTACTGAAAAGTAGGCAAACTTATTTCCATCAGGAGAAAAACATACCTGTCCTGCATCAAATGAACGGTTGCTTCCAATGTCTTGCATGTAGGGTCCGGTTAACCCTGCAGGAGTTAGCAGAAATTTATAATAAGTAGTGCTGAATGCACGATGGCAGATTATCCACCAGTCGCGGCCGTTACCGTGTTTCACTGCAGTAATTTTTCCAGTGTTGAGTGTATCAGTTAATATTACCTGGTTTTTTAAAATCACTTCACCCAGTCCATTATTACCTTTCATGTTTATTACTGATTGATATAAAAACAATGCAGTACTCTGTATCTGATAATCTATTGTTGAATGAAATAAATAATAGATGGAATCATTTTGCGGCAACGGCAGAATTAATGCAGCCTGAATTATATATTGACCTCTTACTTGTTGCGATGCATAATTTGAGGGATTAATATGATCACCATTCATCATGGTGTCACCATTAGCATCAGCGATGTTTATTCCGTTGGTGTAGAACAACAGGTTGCCTGCACTGTCAGCTATGTTTGTATTGGTTGTTTGCACAGGTATGCTGCGATTGTCATTCTGAATTGTAAACGGAACTGATTGAAAATTCATTTTACAGGAACCCCATGGAAAAACAGATGCTGTATCGTTGCCAAAAAGCCAGAGGTTATTAATTCCCTGGCCGTTCAGTTGTAAGTTAATAAAGCATAAAAGCAAAAAGAGCCCGGATAAACAGGCCCTTTTTGCACAATTATTAATTATTATCATTTTATTACTACTAATTTTCCATTTCCGGTTTCAAAACCGTTACTTATTAATTTGAAATAATAAACTCCATTACCAAGAGTACTTGTTGATACTGATGCAGCATTTTCATCAGCATTCAAATGTTGCTGCATTTCAATCTGTCCTAAATTATTTGTAATAACCAACATGCCATCAATTGATTTATCAAACTTATAATACAATGTTGCATTCTGTCTGGCTGGATTTGGAATAAAGTACGGAGCATTTGTCTGGATTGCACGTGACATGATTTCATCACCTGTGTGTCGTAACAGAATTCCACCCTGCAAACAAATACTGGCATCATCATATTCCATGGTTTCATCTATCATTTCATACATTCCTCTTGCAAGTGCAACGGCAGGTCCTCCTGCAATAGGACATTGTTGTGCAATGGAAAGAATTTTTTCAATCATATCATTACTAAAGGTAGTAATTCCTTTTGCAATGGTTTCCAGATAGATTTCATTCATTATTATTTCGTTCTCAGCAATAACTGCACTTGTACTTAATCCGCTGTTAATAATTGCAGTATTGTCTGCTTCAAGAACCCGGGTATTAAATGCAAGATCCAATGATGTTTTATTGTAAGTGAGCATGGTTGTAATATTCTGCTGAAGTGCCAGAATGGTTGTCTTTAATGTTAATACCTGCGCTGCCGACAGTCCACCATCAACTAATTGTTTCGTGTTTTCGTTAAGTTGTTTCATTGACGCTTCAAGCAGATGAGCATTTTGCGCCAGATTTGTTGATACTAACGGATCCAATGTAAATAGATTATCATGTACTTCTTTGATGTCTTTCAGTTGATCATATAATTGTGATTGTGCACTGTTGTAAAAGTCGGAAAGTTCCTGTTCATTCAGCATTAGTGATGGATCATTATCCAGCTTGGCATATAATTCTTTTTCCAGTATCCATTTTGTTTCCTGTTCGAACGGATTACCCTGAAGGTTACCTGTCGCAATCTGTTCATCAAGTAATGCCTGCTCTTCATCAATATATATAGATTGACCGCAATAGCTTCTGCCCTGACGTACACAGGTGAAATTAGTTCCTGAACCCGGATTGATCCAGCCTGATGGTGATGACGTCATTGGTACAGGGTTACTACCCGGATAAATAATAGTAGGATCAACAGCCCAGGTATATTGTTGTGCATTGAAAATATTATCATAAGTAGCATTTAACCCACCATTTAATGCAGCTGTATACCATAAATTTCCTCTGAAATCCTGTGTTCCAAGTATTGCATAGTTATCAAGATGTAATCCGAACACATGATCATTGAATACATTTCCTTTAACATCTGCACTATAAGAAGCACCACTGAAATAAATTCCATTATAGGTTCCGTTTACGTTGTTACAACTGATAACCGGTTTGGAATTTAATGTGATTTTAATTGCAGACTGATATTTATTTGTATAATTATTATTAGAGCCTGTAATTAAGTTGCAGCTTATTTCAGGAAATTCTGATCCAAAGGAATAAATACCATACAGGTTATCAATATTATTTGTCATAACCAGATGGTTTTCATTAACGCGACATTTGGAAACTGAATTCAGCATAATACCAATCCTTGCATTTGTACACATAGAAGTAAAATAGATTTCATTATTCAGAATTGCAGAAGAATTATTGGATCCGTTTTTCTCAATCATGTTAATTGCAATATCTCCTTTTGAGTTCGAAATAAGCGGATGACCAAAATGTATTTCATTATTCTTAACTAATAATTTTTCAGAGTTATCATTATAACGGAGATCAATTCCATTTCTTTTTGACTCTAAGTAATTATCAGTAATTACAATATTCATATAACTTCCATACTCCACACGATAACCCATTTCCATGTTAGTCATTTTATTCTTACTACTGACAACACTTACGTTCTGACCTGTTATTCCATAATAGCAATTACTGAATGTGCTGATAGCAGAATTTTGGCCTAAACCAATCTGGCGGATTCCAAAGTAACCATGACCACCTCTGTCATATATTGCAGATCCGTTAAATGCAGTGTATGATTTATATGCTGCATCAGGACGTATATCTTTAAAGATACAATTTGTCGCATCTAATTCAATCCGACCACCAACAATACCATTGCTCATATCTTCAAAATAATTTGGATTAAATCCTGGATTACTTAGATCCAGTGTTATATCGTGCAGATACATTCCGGCAAAAGATTTTGTTGAAGGTGCAGGTGTTTGACCGGTGAATGGATTTGCTAATCCTGATCCTGTTTTAAATGTACTTTGCGAAACATATAAACCGAGGCTGTTATAATCAATAGGACTTTGTGGTGTAAAAATTCCAACATAATTTCTTTCGAAAACAGAATTGTCAACATAACAATATGATTTATCATTCACATAAAAAGCATACTGTGCATCAGCAATTGATGAGTTGGTGAATTTCACAATACCTTCTGGTTCGATAGTAACTCCTCTCCACATATCAGAACATGCAGATATAGAAGTTTGATCCGTATTAAATACAGATCCTGCTGTTACAATTATTTCTGCACCTGGTTCCATTGTTACTGTTGCATTTTGAAATCCGAAAGTCTGATCAATAACAAATTTACCTTGTATAGATACAGTTCCACTGAGATTTGTTTGACCAATTGAGCTTACTGATTCACCGTCTTTAATAATGAAATCAGCACTGCAACATCCTGGGGAAACAGTAACATTCATCGTTTCAATGGTGCTTATTCCATTCTCTTCAACAGTATGTTTGATAGTGTAAGTGCCGGGAAAACCAGGTTGTGTGTAACCATTCATATCAACATAGTCATCCAGATATTCCCAGTCTTCATTTGGTGTACCATTAACAGGTGTTGAACGACCATCACCAAAATCCCAGATGTGAACTGCTGTTGGAGAATTATAATTTGCTGTTACAGCAACAGTACCGGAGTTATCACACGGCGTTTGTGATAATGTAAAAGAAGCATCTCTGAATCCTACATCAGGACATCCGATAAATGTTATATGATAACCCTGCGTCCATAATGTTACTGGTGTATTTCCACCGGCTACAGTATATATATCAATATGATTTGCACCACCTAAAGGACTACTGATTGCACATAAGAAACTGTTCTGACCAAGTGGTCGTGGTGGATTGTTGGTGTAATTGAATTTTATACTTCCAAAAGTGCCGTATGGAGGAAGATTGATTGCAGGTAAAAAGGAAATCTTGAGTGGTACAATCCAGTAGTCAACACCCAGGAATGTATACGCAAAACTTGGTGCTCCTGTAAAAGAGGAGTTAGCATAGTCAATTGGCTGGTTACCCTGTGGAATTAAAGTTGTTTGATCAAGTATTGCTGGTGGTGAAAGAAATACCGGATATATAATACTGTATTCAACTCTGGTTACACCTATCTGACCTGTATGTATATTACTGTTCAGCATTACATCATTACCAACAATGCAATCACTCGTTCCGAATACATACATCGGACAACCACGACGGATACATACACATACATCTGCTGTATATGTTGTTCCTAATGCATCCATTGAAACATAATTGGTAAAGTTACTGTCCGGACATGTACCAATCTGTGTATAATAACCGGTAACAGTATATATATTATTACCTGGATTTACATTGATAGTTGTTGGTGTATTATCAGGAAAGATAGAGCAGGGTGGAAGTGGAAAACAAGGATCAGGGTTCGCTGATGCTATTACGAAATAATTAGGAAATATATCCGTAACCGTAACACTTTGCTGCGATCCTGTATTATTAGTAATGGTAATTGTAAATGTAACAGGATGTCCTGCGTAAGTACAGGGAACACTGGATGTTTTTGTAATTACAAAAGGAGCATTACATGGTGAAACCGTTAATGATGTTGTATCAGCAGTTGTAAAAGGAAGACATGTTCCTGATGTTGCATTTACAATATTTGATATGTTACCTGATGTTGCAGTTACAATTGCATTGATAGTGTACGTTAAACAGGCACCTGCTGTAAGTGTTCCAACTGTTTGTGTTGGCAAAGTAAATGTGCCACCGATTGGAGTTAATCCTGCAGGAAGTATATCTGATAAAGAAACATTATCTGCAGTACCACCAGTATTATTACAAACTTCAATTGTATAGTGAACAGTGTCACCGGTACATGCTGTTGAAGGGCCGGTTTTAGTAACAACAACAGGAGTGTTTTTTATACAGGATACATCATCAATCCATATATGATAATAATTTGGATTCGCTGTTGTAGCCCATGAGTTTAGTAAAAGAAAAGTGAATGGTGTACCGGTAGTGTTGGTGTAAGTGAATGATAACTGTTGCCATATTGCTGTATTTCCTGTCAGACTTATCGGTCCTAATATTGGAGACATAACAAGAGGAGGAGCACAGGAATTTATGTCATCGGGAAAATAACATGGCTGCACATCTGTAAAACGTGCTTCTATTGCACCCATGCAATTTGTTGAATTGAGTCGTGCCCAAACAGTAACTGTTGCAGTTTCCCCTGGAAGTAGTGGCTGATTCAGTTCTAAGGATGGACCTTCAGGCCAGTTAGTTCCTCCAACAGTTCTTACAACCATTCCAACAAAATTATTTCCGCTGTGTGCATTCACTGTTACAAAAGTTCCAGGACATGGAGAATAGAATTGCGATGTTACAGGAGTGTTTCTGAAATCCGGTGTATTATCGGTGGTAAAAGGTTGTAACCATAAAAAAGTGTTGGAGGGGACTGTGCCAGCTCCACCCTGTGTATAATTGTCATATTCCACCTGATCAATAAAACCTTCAAAGTCTCCATAACAAACCATTTCGCAGGCAGGAACATTACAAGGTGCCTGAGGAGGTATTACCTGAAGTATTATATAAGTAATATTTCCGGGTTTTCCATTCTGAACATCGTATGGAATATATTTTAAAAATGCATATCCATTAAAATTATTTGCAGGAATGAAATTTATTTTGCTGCCAATTCCACCTGATGTAATACTAACTGTTCCGCAATTATTTAATGGTGTAAGACAATCAAAGAATGTTGCATTCTCATCGTTGTTTAATATATCTGATGCATCAATAGATAAATTAGTATTGATTGGCGTTGTGAATGCTGCACCGGGAGCTGATGATGTATATTTTCCATAATCATTAACACCTGCTACTCTTGATCCGCATGTACCGGAAGCAGGATAAGTGCTATTTCCCCAGATTCCTGATATGGAATATCCTAAATCACAAAGTGAGGTAAGTTCGGCAATATCATAATTACGGTTTGATGAACCCTTTAAAATCGTTGGAGACAAAACATAATTTCCTGCGCCGCAATTCAAATCAAAATGACTCAGGCTATTTGCATTCGACCAGGATGAAGGGGAAGTAACATATATATTATTTGTTCCGGTAAAGAGGATGGAGCATGGTGTTATTAAATCCGTAGCAGAAACATTGAAGTTGTAATCGTAACATCCGCTCCTGGATATTATTTCTTTACCTCCATTTGTTTCTTTCAGAAATGTATCATACTTACTATAAATACCAGATGCAATTTTACTGGATCCATCTTCCGCTATTAAAGATGATAATCCAATTGCATGCAATGCTTCATGAATAACTGTGCTGTAAAAATCATATTCATTCGCAGGAATTAAATTCGGATTTGCACCATAGTAATAGTTGTATCCGAAATTTAACTGCAGGTATCCATGATAGATTCCGACACTGCTGTTCCCTGATAATCCTGTTCCAAACCATGAGTCAATTCCACTATTAATTGTTTGCCACACTGTTCCATGCACAATACCTGGTGAAGTCTGATAATAAAATTGATCACAAATACCCAGTATGCCGTTTGATGGATTATTTAAAGATTTTTTTACATCAATCTCTACATAGTTTCCATTTCCCAGGTCAGGTATGGTTGAGTATGGACTGTTTGCTTCATTAATCAACAGACTGATATCAGTATACACCTGGCATACCATTGCTTTGGCTTGTGCATAATCAGGATCATCAAAACCTGCTCCTGTTCCATCATCTTCAAAATGCAAACGGAAGATACCGGCTGTGCAACTATTTGATGTTGATCCACCACTTACAGGTTTTTTAAAAAGTAAATCACTCCAACGGAATTGATTTCCAAGCCTGTCAAAAACAAGCATATCCTGTCCGGTATAACTGGTGGGTGTGGAAGGATTAATAAAAGTATTTGGCAGCAAATGTCCCTGCCCGAATGTGTTTAAAGTAATTACTGCCAGTAACAGTATTAGCTTGAGTGATCTCATAAGATATCTTGATTGGTTTTATGAATAAATTATTTATTTTATCTGGAATAAAAAAACAGGAATTAGTTAAAATATTGAATACAATAGACTACAAAACAGATTTATACTTTACAATTAATTAAGACTATGATTTTATAAAGATCAAATTGATCCTGTAATTTTTTTAAATCAATCAAAAATGATTAACCGGTATTATTTAAAACTGAAATAAGAAATTAAATTTTCAGATCTGAAACAACTGGTTGCGAATCATTAAGACAACAGTTTGATAAAAGATAAGTGAGGTTTCATTGGTGGTACAAACTAGGTATAACGGGAGTAAAAATAGAAAAAAACTATTTAGAATAATAAAAGTTAATAACTTTTCAAATTTTAAATGAGTGCCTGAAAAATAACAGAAGAGATTAAGTTTTGTTTAAATAAAGATGTATAAATGAAGTCACATATATATAGAAGCACATTGCTTTAATTCCGGTACATAAAAAGTTCCCGGGAATGAATGCTTGTTTCCGGATGAACAAAAAAAGGTAATCAAATAATACTAAAGTATTAGCTGTGTCGGCAAAGATTCCGGATTAAATCTATTAATTTATTCCGCCAGCGAAAATTTTTCTGCGATTGCGGTAAGTTCATCTATATATTCTTTAGTGTTGCTCAGCATAACAACATGAATAGAGAGATCCTTACTGATGTTTTCAGCCGGAAAGATCTGTTCCTTATCTATGATCTGTCCTTTTAAATCAAAAACCATCCATTCAATTTCTTTTTTCAGAAAAGTGCCCTTTTCCAGGGTTGCCGCGCTTTTTTCCTTTTTGTATTCTTTATATACGGGCGAAGGATGACGACCTGCATATATAATAAACTCCAGCCATGTTGTATCAGAAAGAAACTGGTACTTGTGGTATTTAAAAACCTGGTAGTCCGCATTATTATCTACAGTAATACAATAATCTGAAGGCACAGGAAATAC
>JBDTVD010000120.1:0-9870 GCA_040007375.1 Bacteroidota bacterium
TAAATAATGATTAGAAGAACTCTGATCATTAAAATACTGATGATTCATTATTATGGGAATAACTTCACTTCGACATTCAATATTCCTTGTTCGTTATTCGATATTCCCTATGATTAAAAGAACGCTGATCACTATGATCGTGATGATTTACTATGATAATTAAATTTTTGAAATTATAATTTTGAATTTATAATTTTGAATTTATAATTCCTTTTCATCCTTTGTATCTGAGCCATTTGAGTAACTCACGATAGTTCACTTTTTTACCGTACATAAGAATTCCTGTGCGATAAATTTTTGCTGCAACCCATGTTGTAAAAAGAAAACCTGCAATCAATAATACAACTGACAATATCACATCTGTTACCGGAACACCAAATGGAATTCTTACCATCATCACAATTGGTGAAGTAAATGGAATGATGCTGAACCAAAATGCAACATTTCCCTGCGGATTATTAATAACAGCCGTTGATGCAATATAACCAAGTATAAGAGGAATAGTTACTGGTAACATAAACTGTTGAGTATCTGTTTCAGAATCTGCAGCAGCACCAATAGCAGCAAACAATGCACTATATAAAAGATATCCTCCGATAAAATAAAACAGAAACATTCCTAACAAGAGTGGAATATTCAAAGATGAAATAGCTTCTTCCATTGCTTCCCCTTTTGAAGGATCTTCTGAATTGGCAGCAACCTGACCAGGAACATTTGTACTCATCTGTTGCTGAGTTACCATTTCTTTCATCTGCTCCTGGCGCGACTTACCACCTGATGCAGCAGCAACACCCTGGAAAACAAAAAAGGAAAGTATGATCCACAATAAAAACTGTGTAAGACCAACCAGGGCAATACCCACAATTTTACCAAGCATCAGTTGAAATGGTTTTACAGAAGAAATAATTACTTCCACAATTCTGCTTGTTTTTTCTTCCAGCACTCCGCGCATTACCATTGCACCATATATAAAGATGAACATATATATAAGCAATCCTCCTCCAAAACCTACACCAGTATACAAATCACTGTATGTTTTATGGTTCTCCATATCTTTAGTGAGAATGTCAACTTCTGTTCGTATCTGTTGAAGTTTCTTTTCATCAATTCCTGCTGCTACATACTTAGAAGTATTAATTTCCTTTTCAATAGTAAATTTGATTCTGCTCTCCAGATCGAGACTTGGAGTTGATGTACTGTAAAGTATAACACCTTTTTCAAGTGATGATAAATTTGCTGTAGCTGGTATGTGTAATATTCCAAAGTAAGAAGAATCTGCACTGTGTTTTCTTAATGAATCCACATCTGCATTGCTGTAACTAAAAACAACTTTACCGGTATTTTTAAATTTACCTTCAAACAAATGACTGTTATCAACAATAACAATCTTCTTTATTTCCGTATCTACTTTGTTCATCAGGAAGACACTTGAAAACAGTCCACCCATTAACAAAGGGCCCAGAATTGTCATAATAATAAATGACTTTTTTCTGATCCTTGAAAGATACTCGCGTTTTATAATCAGTGATACCTTGTTCATAACACAACCTCCTTTTGTTCAGTAACCAGTTGAATAAAAATATCATTCATGCTTGGAATAATTTCACGGAAACCATGAATTGCAACATTTCCAAGAAGGCTTTTAAGCAGATCATTTGTTGTAGCACCTTCTTTCAGTTTTATTTTTGCTTTATAAAAATCATCTGACTGTGTGGTGTCCAGTAATTCGAAGTTGCCCCACAAACTGTTTGCAAGACTTATATTATTTCCTGAATATTCTACTTCATAAGTGTTTGAACTGAATGTTTTCTTTACCTCCTTAACAGGACCATCAAGAATTTTTTTCGAAAGATTGATCAATGCAATATGACTGCACAATTCTTCTACCGATTCCATTCTGTGAGTAGACAAAATAATTGTTGTTCCTGAATCTTTCAATCGTAACAACTCATCTCTAACCAGATTAGCATTAATAGGATCGAAACCACTGAATGGTTCATCAAGTATCAACAATTTCGGTTCATGAACAACAGTTACAATAAACTGAACTTTCTGCGCCATACCTTTACTCAACTCCTCCACTTTTTTCTTCCACCAGCTTTTGATTTCAAAACGTTCGAACCAGAACTTCAATCGCGATATTGCTTCTGCACGACTCAATCCTTTCAACTGTGCAAGATAAACAGCCTGTTCACCAACTTCCATCTTCTTATATAATCCTCTTTCTTCAGGAAGATAACCGATGTCTTTTATATGATGTTCTTTTAACGGCTGATTATTAAAATAAACAGTTCCTTCATCAGGAGCAGTGATCTGATTAATAATGCGGATCAGTGAGGTTTTTCCTGCACCGTTCGGACCAAGTAAACCAAATACACTTCCCTCAGGTATCTCCAGATTAATATCTGATAATGCCGTTTGAGCTGCATATCGTTTGGTAACGTTTTTAACAGAGAGTATTGACATGATTTTGTATTACTCTGTAAAAATATATAAAGCAGGTAAACAAAACCTTTCACTTCATTCAAATGAATAAAGAGATGAAAAAGAAATCAAATTACTTTCAGATTAATTGAAGTGCTCTTTCATTCTTTCGAAAAAGCTCTTTTCGTTTTTTCCAGGTTGTGGTTTGAAATTGGCAGACTCTCTTAACTTCTCCATCAGTTTCTTTTCTTCAGAAGTAAGGTTTTGAGGAGTCCATACATTAATATTTACCAGAAGATCACCTTTTGAATAACTGTTTAAGTGAGGAATACCTTTTCCTTTTAACCGTAATACTTTTCCTGACTGAGTACCTGAATCGATTTTAACTTTTGCTTTACCATCAAGCGTTGGTATTTCCACAGAAGTACCCAGACTTGCATCTGCAAAATTTATATATAGATCGTAGTAGAGATTATCACCATCACGTTGTAAATCTGCATGAGCAGTTTCTTCAATTACAATTAACAGATCACCGGGAACACCTCCACGTTCAGCAGCATTTCCTTTACCGCTTACATTCAACTGCATTCCTTCTGCAACACCAGCCGGAATATTAATGGTAATTACTTCCTCTCCCTGTTGTAGTCCGCTTCCATGACAGGTTTTGCATTTATTAGTAATCACCTGTCCTTCGCCATTACAGGTCGGGCATGTTGATGTAGTCTGCATCTGCCCGAGTATAGTGTTTGTAACACGACGAACATAACCGCTTCCTTTACAACTGCCGCAGGCAGAAAATGCATTGGAACCCTGAGCACCCGTACCACTGCAGGTTGAACAGGAAATACTTTTATTTACTTTGATTTTCTTCTCTACACCATGTGCAATTTCTTCCAGTGTGAGTTTAACTTTAATACGAAGATTCGTTCCTCTGTTAACTGCACGACGTCCTCCACCACTGCTTCTTCCACCGCCAAAAAAACTTTCAAAAGGATTATGTCCACCAAAAATATCTCCGAACTGATTGAAGATATCATCCATGTTCATGTGCTGTCCGCCCTGACCTGCACCACCAACACCCTGATGACCGAACTGATCATAACGTTGTCTTTTATCAGGTGCACTTAATATTTCATAGGCTTCTGCTGCTTCTTTAAACATTTCCTCAGCGTCTTTATCACCAGGATTTTTATCCGGATGATATTTAAGTGCCATCTGACGATATGCTTTCTTAATTTCTGAATCCTGGGCAGAGCGGGTAACTCCCAGTATTTCGTAATAATCTCTTTTCGACATGAATTATAATCCTCTGGGCTTTTACTTTTCTTTAATGCAGTAAAAACTATTATATATATACTTTATTATTACGTTTATTAACTATCAGCTTCCTACAACAACTTTTGCATGTCGTATAACTTTATCATTGAACCAGTAACCCTTCTCCAGTTCATCAACCACTTTTCCTTTCATCGCTTCATCAGTAACATCAACATTTGTTACGGCTTCATGTACATCAACATCAAATTCAGTTCCTATAGATGTCATTGCTTTTAATCCTTTTTGTTCAAGGATATTTTTTAATTTATGATAAACCAGAACTACACCTTCTTTCAAAGGATCCTTTTCATTAATTGCAGATGATGCCTTAATAGCTCTTTCAAAATCATCCAACACCGGAAGCAGATCGTATACTACATCACTACCTGCACCTTTTAAATATTCTGTTCTTTCTTTCAGACTTCTCTTTCTGAAATTATCAAAATCAGCATAAAGTCTCATATGCTGATTTTTCATTTCTGCAAGTTCTGCACTTAATTTTTCCATCTGGTTTTCTTCCAGTGGCCTTTGTTCTGAAGCCTCCACTTCTGACTGCAATTTTAATTCATCAGCAACCTGACTGGAATATCCCTTCGTGTTTAAATCTTCATTGGTTACAGACTCCTGATCTTTATTCATCTTTTCTTTTTTTGAAGTAAATGGATTTTTAAACGACATGTGTTTGAATTGGCGGGCGTTTTCAAATATATTGCCATCGCTAAAGTGCGGGACAATTTGACAGGCGAAAATAGATCTTTTAAATTAAGTGCCTTCGCTTTTAAAAAATAACAAAGGGCATAGCGCGAACGCCATACCCTTCTTCAGAAAAGCTAACCTAAAAACTTATTTCTTTACTTTAACCTGCTCTAATGCAGCGTCAAGTGCAGCACCTCTCAAATTTCTTCCGATAATGACTCCATCTCCGTCTATCAGCCAGTTGGTTGGGATTGAATTCACCCCGTAAATTGCAGCTGGTCTTGATTGCCATCCACCTAAGTCGCTGATATGATTTGGCCATTCCAGACCATCTCTCTCAATTGCTTTCATCCAGGCATCCTTATCGCGATCCAAAGATACTCCAAATATAGTAAAACCTTTACCGTTTTTGAACTTTTCATCCTTGTACTTTTTGTATGCAGACACCACATTCGGGTTCTCCATTCTGCAGGGGCCACACCAACTGGCCCAGAAATCTATTAGCACAACTTTACCTTTCAAAGAAGAGAGTGCAAGTGTTTTTCCATCAGGTGTTGAGTAGGCCAGCTCAATGGCTTTATCTCCAACATTAGTACCTGTTTTTCCAGTTGCCTGAGGCATCGATTTAAAAGCTATTGCAAATGCTGCAAGTGCTATAATCATTAAAGCCGAACTTATTTTTTTCATAATTTATAATTTACACTATTAATTTTTTTAAGGAGCCGCAAATTTGGCAAAAATGATACCATGCAGCAAATGTTATTTTATATACTCTTTGAAATTCATTACTTATCCATTAAATCCTTTTAATTCGTGCACCAATTGCATTCAATCGTGTATCAATAGATTCATATCCTCTGTCGATTTGCTCAATATTATGGATGGTACTTTTTCCCTCTGCAGTTAATGCAGCAATCAACATAGAAACACCAGCACGAATATCAGGAGATGACATGCTGATTCCACGCATTTTAGTTTCCCGGTTTGCTCCTATAACAACAGCACGATGTGGGTCACAAAGAATGATTTTCGCTCCCATATCAATAAGATTATCTACAAAAAACAAACGGCTTTCAAACATCCACTGATGAATGAGTACACTTCCCTTTGCCTGTGTTGCTGTTACTAATGCAACAGAAATAAGATCGGGAGTAAATGCGGGCCAGATTCCATCTCTGATTGTAAGTATGGAACCATCAATCAGACTTTGAATCTTGTAATTGTCCTGTGAAGGAATATATATATCATCACCTCTGAACTCCATGGCAATTCCCATTCTTTGAAAGACTTTCGGAATGATACCCAGGTTTTCTATGGAACAATCTTTAATTGTTATTTCGGAATTTGTAGTTGCTGCCAGTCCGATAAAACTTCCAATCTCAATCATATCAGGCAACATGCGATGGCTGCAACCTCCCAGTTCGGAAACTCCGTTTATTGTAAGCATGTTTGAGCCAATACCACTGATAGATGCTCCCATGCTGTTGAGCATTTTGCATAACTGCTGTACATAAGGTTCACAGGCAGCATTATAAATGGTGGTAGTTCCTTTTGCAAGAGAGGATGCCATAACAATATTGGCTGTTCCTGTTACAGAAGCTTCATCAAGAACCATGTAAGCACCTTTGAGATTGCTTGCATTGATTTTATAAAAACGCTGATCACGAAGATGTTCAAACGTAGCACCTAAATTTTCAAAACCTCTGAGATGTGTATCCAAAGGACGACGTCCGATTTTATCACCACCAGGCTCCGGTACATATCCTTTTCCAAAGCGGGCAAGCAATGGGCCTATAATCATTATGGAACCTCTCAGACTTGCACCTTTCTTCTTAAAAGAATCAGAGAGCAGGAATTCAAGATCAACATTCGCTGCTTTGAAAGAAAAAGTATGCTGATCGATCTGCTTTATAGTTACACCCATATCACCGAGCAATTCGATGAGTTTCATAACATCTCGGATGACAGGTATATTTGAAATTATTACCTCTTCAGCAGTTAGAAGTACGGCAGAAATAACCTGCAATGCTTCATTTTTTGCACCTTGAGGAATGATCTCACCTTTCAGTTTAAAACCACCCTGAACTTCAAAACGGGAGTTGGTAGAAACAGCAGCTTCAGATACTTTATTTTCCACGGTTGTTTCCATTCCGTTTTCTGTTGTTGTTATTATTGTTATTATTATTTCTCTTAGGGCGTTTCAAATTGTCTTTTGGCTCGATGTAAACAGCGGAAAGTTTTGTTCCTTCTGACACTTCAAGTAATCCACCTGACATTTCTTTCAAATGCTCGAAAATCACCTCATCATTTACTGAATCTTTATTGTAAGTAAGAAAAAGATGTTTCATGAAATTAGCAATCATTCCACTAAGCATTTGTTTATCTTCTCCTTCTTCCATCGTTCTGGCTTCCTTGATAAGATTCTCCAGAATGCTTCCGTAGTTTCTGTATTTAATAGATTTCTGCGGATAAGGAATGCGTTTCGGTTTCGTATGAATTGCATCCGGTTCAGGCATTGGATAAGGTGACTCGCAATCCAGCTTAAACTCACTCATTATGAAAAGATGATCCCAGAGTTTCTGTTTGTAGTCTGTTAAATCCCTGATTTGTGGATTGAGCATTGTCATTGCTGTAACAATTGTTTTTGCAGCACTGGTACGCTCTTCAATGGTTGGTAATGCAATAGCAAATGCTATCATTTTATGTATGCTCCTGCCGTATTCCGGTATTACCATATCCGGTCTCTCCGTGTTATATTCCATGCTTTTTTAAAGGGTAAACGATGTTATTTTAATAATGTGCTAAACTATTCAATAAAAATGTGAAAATCCACTATAAAAATTGATTCTCACGCTGTTCTTGTTAACTGACGATTTTCAGTTTTGCAAATTTCAGTAATAATTGCTTCTGACCAAACCCATCAAAGAGAATTAATGCTTTACTGTCAGGGAACTTTCCTTCCATACTGATCACTTTGCCCGAACCAAACTTCTCATGTTCCACATTCATTCCCACTTCTATAAGTGAAGAATCATCAGCCTTGAAATCGCTTTTTGTTACCTGTGCAACGGTTGTTTTACGGAAACCCTGTGGGACAGCTGCAACAGGTAATTTTTCTTTTGGAGCAGGTTTACTGGTTCTGTTACTTTGATAATTTTGATTTCCGTAGTTATTCCAGTTTTCAACAAGTTCTTTATCCTTCACTTTTGGCAGAATTGCTTCCACTGTGGCAGGATCTACTTCTTCCAGGAATCTGCTAGGTTCGCAGGTTACCAGGTTTCCCCAACGATATCTGCTGGCAGCATACGACATGGTTAATGATTTTTCTGCACGTGTTATCGCCACATAAAATAAACGTCGCTCTTCTTCCAGATCACTTCGGGAGTTTAATGAAAGTTGTGAAGGAAAAAGATTTTCTTCCAACCCTACAATAAATACATGATTAAACTCCAGACCTTTTGCACTGTGAATGGTCATCAACTGCACTTTATTCTGATCTGCTTCATTGCCTTTATCAGCATCAGTAAGCAATGCAATATCCTGCATATATAAATCCAGTGTGCGTAATGATTGTGTGTTTAATTCAACTGATGGTGACTCCAGCGGAACAGCACCATTCTCACTAAACTCTTTTATTCCATTTAATAATTCCTGTATGTTATCATAATGACTTACACCTTCCGGAGTTCTGTCAGTATATAATTCTCTCAGCAACCCTGAAGCATTTGCAATATGACTTGCCAGTTCATAAGCAGGATAATTTTCCAGCATAACCTTCCAGCTTTTTACCATCACAACAAACTCCAGAATTCTTTCGCGTGTAGGACCATTGATACCTGTATTAAAATCATGAATATTTTCCATGACAGTCCACACACTTAATCCCTGTTCATTTGCAGCAACAATTAATCTGTCAAGACTGGTTTTTCCAATTTCTCTCTTCGGATAATTGATCACTCTTTTTATTGCTTCCTCATCCTGACTATTAATTGCAAGCCGGAAATAAGCAAGCAGATCTTTTATTTCTTTCCTCTGGTAAAATGAAATTCCACCATAAACACGGTAAGGAATATTCTGTCTGCGCAAGGCTTCTTCCATCGAACGGCTTTGCGCATTGGTTCTATATAAAATTGCAAAATCACTATTCTTTAAATACAGATTCATCTTATCAGCAAAAATCTGTTGAGCCACCATCTGTCCTTCTTCATTATCACTTAAAGCACGCATCAGTTTAATTCTGTTACCAGTATCATTATCTGTCCACACTTCCTTTTTCAACTGACTTCTGTTATTGCTGATCACACTGTTTGCAGCCTGAACAATATTTTTTGTGGAACGGTAATTCTGTTCCAGTTTAAAAGTTTTTAGATCAGGATAATCTTTTTCAAAATTTAAAATGTTCTGAATGTTTGCTCCGCGAAAAGCATAAATACTTTGTGCATCATCACCTACAACACAAATATTTTCATGACGCGCAGATAGTTTTTTCACAATTAAATACTGCGCAAAGTTGGTATCCTGAAACTCATCTACCATCACATAATTAAACTTGTTCTGGTATTTGTTTAATGCATCATTATGTTCGGTGAGTAAACGGAATGTGTTATATAAAATATCATCAAAATCCATTGCACCGGCTTTAAAACATCGTTTGCTGTACAATTCAAACAACAAACCGATTTTAGGTTTTCCACTGAGTTGATCATCATTTACCAACTCCGTGTTTTCCTGGTAATCGAGCCAGTTAAAAAGATTATTTTTTGCTGATGAAATCCTGTTCAGCACTAAAGATGGTTTATATATTTTATCATCCAGACCCTGTTCCTTCAAAATATCACGAATCAGACTTTTACTGTCTTCTGAATCGTAAATTGTAAAATTTGTTGGATAACCAATCTTGCCTGCTTCCGAACGAAGGATTCTTGCAAATACAGAATGGAAAGTTCCCATCCACAGATTTTTTGCTTCTGCTCCCACAACTCCGGAAATCCGCGACTTCATTTCACGGGCTGCTTTATTGGTAAAAGTGAGTGATAAAATCTGAAATGGATCAACACCCTGTTGCATTAAATAGGCAATCCGATAGGTTAAAACCCTGGTTTTTCCGGAACCTGCGCCGGCAATAATCATTACCGGACCTTTAATATTTTTTACTGCTTCCCTCTGAACATCGTTCAGTTTTTCAAGATAATCTGTCATTGCCGGCAAAGGTAATGATACTTGTCGGGAGCTCCTTCAATTTTCAGTTTCCTGCAATGAAAAGTTGTTGACAGGGAAAAGACAAAAGACACAAGTATCAAGATAATTATTTCTTCCAACCTTTTTTATATCCTTTCCGGAACGATTTCCATTCTTTTTTACCTTGTGTATATTTCACTACATTTTCTTTCCAGTTTCCCTTCACTGCGGAATTTTTACTGTCTCTTTCAGCAA